>JAIDEF010000268.1 GCA_029054965.1 Eubacterium sp. | reverse complement strand
GGGTGGTACATCAACAACTGCTGCACCGGAAACTACGGCAGCAAGCGGCGGCGATGATAATTAAATATTACAGGGAAATCGGAAAAATCCGATTTCCCTTTTTGCAAAATGGTAATTATGTATGAAAATTATGTCTATTGATTATGGTGATGCAAGAACAGGTGTTGCTTTTTGTGATGTTCGCGAAATGCTTGCAAGTGCCTATACGGTGATTAAAGAATCTTATCAGCCAAAGCTTGCTGCAAGGCTGATTGAAATAATTAATAAAGAAAAGGCTGAAATGGTTGTAATCGGATTGCCAAGAAATATGGACGGCAGCTATGGCTTCAGGGCAGAAAAGTGCCGTGAGCTTGGCGAGCTTTTGAAAAGTGAAATTGATATTCCTGTTGATTTTGAGGATGAAAGATTAACAACTGTTATTGCCCACGATATTCTTTCTTCTAATAATGTTTGTGGTAAAAAGCGGAAGAATACGGTTGATGCAGTTTCTGCAGTTGTAATTCTGCAAAGCTATATAGATAAAAGAAATAAGAAGTAATTATTATTCATCACCTGTCGTATTATTTTATGGTGATTAGGTGAGAATTAAGCTTTTCGGTTTTTATCTGACAGTGGATTACTCTTTTTTTCTAATGCTTTCATTTGCTGTTTTGCTTGGTGCAGAAAGTATTATTGATTTGCTTATTTATTCTGCATTGCATGAGTCAGGTCATTTTTTTATGTTATTGGTTTGCGGCGGCAAACCTGACAGCTTAAAACTGTCATATTACGGTTTGGCATTGAGGTACAGCACACCGTTGTCAAAGGCGAAAGAATGTCTTGTTCTTCTTGCAGGTCCTTTTGTAAATCTGGTGCTGTATCTGCTGCTGAAAAATGAGATTAATCTACTTTTGTTTGTGCTTAATATGCTGCCTGTTTATCCAATTGATTTTGGCAGGGTAATCAGGTTGTTCAGCTACAGACTGTCAAAGGTGCTTGGATGCATTACTTTAGCACTTTTAATTCTGTTAGCAGTCTATATG
>JAIDEF010000267.1 GCA_029054965.1 Eubacterium sp. | reverse complement strand
ATCTTGGTTTGGGTGCTTCTGCACATTCATATTTTAATGGCAGGCGTTTTTATTATGATAAGGATTTTAATCTTATTGATGACGGTACAGGCGGCAGTGATGACGAAAAAATAATGCTCGGTCTGAGGCTTTGCAGCGGTATTGACAAAAAACTTGTAAAAAAAGATTTTTCGGCTTTTGTTTCGGCCGGTCTGATTTCAGAAACAGATAAAAAAATTGCCCTGACACCTGACGGAATGTTAGTCAGCAATTTAATAATCAGTGAATTAATTTAACTCCTTTCGGATAAACTAAAGCTGAAAGGAGTTTTTATTATGCCCGATATGTTTAACTTAACACCGCAGATGCAGGAATACTTTAATTCACTGCCGGAAATGATGCAGGAGTCAATCATTCAAAGCGGTGCAAAAATCAATTCACTTGAAGATTTAAAGGCAATTGCCGAAGGAGCCGGTAATGTGCAGGGATAACGAAAAAGACTCAAAGCAGACAATTAACAGTTTGAATAATTACAATGTGCCTGCCGAAACCCACAGGCACAAGCGAAGCTTTGAGCAGAAATACCAGCTTGATCCTGATATTACAAACAGGTATGCAGGCTGGGCAAGTAATCCGACTGTACAGCCTGATAATGTAACGGAAATGGGTGTGCCTATTCCCGATGAGCTTAATACAGAATTTTCAAAGGAATACCAGGAAGAGAATAAATTATAAAAAAACGTCAGGAACCTAACGGCTCCTGACGTTTTCAACATTATCTGAACATTACATAGCAATAAGCTACACCTGCTTCATTCAGGTTCATATATTCGTTATTGAGTACGGCAGTTGCACTTTGACTGACAGTTATCTGTTTGCCATTATTTTTAAGCTTAATACCTGTGCTATTGGCGAGCTTTCCTGCAAATGCCATATAATTATGATTTTTTGAATCTGAAAATCTTGTTACCGACAGCGGTCTGTTATTGGCAAATACCACTGCAAAGGATACTTCAAAAGGGCATCCTGTATCAATAGTTCTTTCAATATTACCATTGCCGTAATACATTCCGCTGTATGAAAACATATTCCAGTTTTCTCTTTCACCCTGTGTAATGTGGATGAATTTGTCACTTGTGTGGTAATTAAAATTATTCTCAATTACCTGGTTGTCATAGTTGAAGTCCTCACGTTTTGGTTTATCTGAGCTTATCCACTGATTTAACCTTAAAACTTCTGTTTTATTAGTACTGCTCATAGTTCCTCCGTTTTTATTGTGTCAAGCATTGAAAATGGGAAATTCAGCTTGTCATATTCGTCAAACATAAAGTCAAATGCGTCCCATTTTTCAAAGGTCATTCCGTCACCATCAAATGTGATGAAAAGATTTGGTGAAGCATAGTTTTTTATAATTTCTGCAAGCCTTTTATAATCTTCTGCCGTTTGTTCTGCTGAGTTTGAAAGAGTAAGAGTGCCTGCAGAAAGCTGAGCGTTAAAATGGGCGGCTGCCAGTTTTTCTTCAAATTCACCGTTTGTGTAATGAATGCCGTCCATTAAAAAGCCTTTTTTTATCAGTTCTCTTTTTTCTCTGTCACTCAATATATAATCAATACTCATCATATCGCAGAAAAGACTGAGTGCCATATCCTCTGCTGTTTCAGGCGATAGCTGTAAAGCCGTTTTTTCAAGGTCACTTAAAATCAGTTTAATGCCTTCTGCATATCCTTTCAGCTCTGCAAGCTCTTTGCCGTTATCTTCAGTGCCGATACCGATTAAATCGGCAAGCTTAATAATTCTCTTTTCAATATCATTCATCAAAGCAGTTCACCGCCAGACTTTTTAAATTAAGTATTTTGTCACTTTTGCAGTAAATAAAATTACCCTCTGCCTTGTCTGAATAGATATTGTGGTCTACGATGCCTTCAATATCAGACATAATTTTTGAAATATCCTTAAGAGAAAGTGTCTGACCTATTCTGAGGGCTGAAACCATATTATTAACTCGGTCTGTTACAAGCTCTGTTATTTCTTTTTTATCAAAGCCCTTCATACAGAATATTTCAATGGTCAAGGTGTATTTTTTCTTTTTTGCTAGGTTTACGTTGCGTGTGATTGCCGCAATTTTGCCGATGGCAATTTTATCTCTTATTTCAGTTATCTGCTGTGCTGTCAGTTCATTGTCCTTAGTAGACACAAAAACAGTTATTCTGTTGGCAGTGTCTGAAAATGGAACATTGCAGTCAGTTACATAGTCAAGAGAGAGAATGTTGTTTTCAATTGATGTTGTGTTAAGCTGATTTGGCAAAACATCAAAGCGACGGAGTATTCTGTTTCTGTACGCAAGGTCGCTTTCTCCGTCATATCCGCCATCAAAGTCGGCAGGGTTTGTAACTGCTGCAACTCCGATGGGTGCATTAACCATTACGGTAACTGTTCCAGCATCAGCATTATAATCGTTTCCGCAGTCAATTGCTTTCGCAGGAACAATTATTCCTGTTTCACCGGCAGGAATAATCGCAGCTTCAGTAACAGAAAACTGGAGAAAGGGCTTGCCTGACACGGAGCAGACTGTATTCTGTGGTATTTCGGTATCATAGTCTACAGCCTCGTTTATTGTGAAATAAAGTTCGCCGTGAGCATAATCCTTCTTTTTTCTGATACATCCTCTAAGCTCACCAAGCTTGTCAAGGCTGTCTCCTGTGGCAGTCTGTACAAAAGCCTGCTTAAAAATATAATCACCATAGCAGGATATTGAAAAGAGCTCACTTGCAAGAATTTCAAGTCTTTTTTCTGTTCTTGAATTTTTTTCAACTGCTTCACCGCATTCATTGAAATATGCATTTTTCATTCTGTTGAGAATTTCTTCATATGCTCTCATCAAGGTCAATAATCACTGTCCTTTCTTCTTTTTCATTAATTAAGACGGATAATATCAGCTTGTTATCCTCTGTTTTTCCGTTTTTTATATATATACCATTTATATTGTTGACAGCAAGTCTTGCTGCACAAAGCAGGCTGTTTATATCAGCTTGCCCGTTCAGTCTGCTTCCGTAATTTTTGTCAGGATAAAATTTACCTAATGGGCAGATTAAAGCAGAAATACAATCTCTGATAATCTGTTCAGTCACTGTCAATCACCCCACTGTTATTAATAATTAAGCCGTTAAGGCTGATACATCCGTCATCACGCAGGTGAATAAAGGCACCCGATTTTGAAGTGATTTTTATTTCGCCTGTTTTAAGGCTGTTGTCATTTGCAGGTACTCCGACACCAAGCTGACTGCCGTCAGCCTTCATTAAAAGCAACCCTGTTCCTGCAGGCAGTGAAAAGCTGTAACCGTAGGGAGAAACTAATTTTAGATCCCTGTTAACACCTGATGAAACTGCTTCAACACTGCCGTTGTTATTAAGTGTGCTCTTGCCTGTCTGCGCATATGGCTCACTGCTTTCTTTAACAATCTGTTTGCTAATCCACATATGTAATCTCCTTAATGTCAATTTGCTTTTTTAATGTAAGCTTTGTTACAGTGCCTTTTTCGGTACAGGTGAATTTACGTTCTATTAAAATATAATTATTATAGCTTTTGTGATTTGTAATGCAGTTGAAGCGCTGTAGCAATGCTTCATCAGCATAGCCGTGCACAGTTGCTTCAAGAGTTCTGTAGTCCTCATAGGAGCTTTTCAACCGAAGAAGTACGGTGTTATCTCTTTGCCATCGTGGCAGGGAATTAAGATTGATGAATTTTGTTCTGTTAATTCCGAGACTGTCACAAAGCATTGATTTTGTGTGCAGATTATATTTTTCCTGAGTAGAGTTTTGTTTAAACTGAATCTGCGACAGAGGTTCGCTCCTGTTAATGGTTTCTGTCAGTGACAAAATATCATAATCATTAAGATTTTTTGTTTCACTGCTTTCTGATATTAACTGGATGTTGTTTTTTGGTGTGATGTTAATATGCTTTCCTGTTAACAGCAAAACAAATTGACTAATTGCACCGTAGCGTGATGTACCTTTGGTGATTTCATATTGGTTTGTACTGCTGATATCAGGCAGACTGTTTGAAAATCCCATCCCCTCAGCCAGCGAAAAGCATAGCTGTTTTGCACTTGGATGCTGATATGTGTAAGGCTCAGCCTCATTATCGACAAGTATGCAGGCGGTTGAACGGGCATAAAAATATATTTCAAATCCGTTGCTATTATATGTGCTTTTCTGACAGTCACATAGTCCGCTGAACATAAGCTTGTAATTTATGTAAAGCTCGGCACTGTGTATTTCATCAATATTATTATCTAATACAAATCTTGCCCACAGGCTGTCACAGGCTACTCCTGCTGTCTGGGTAAAGCAAAGCTCGGTGAATTTATCAACAGCGATTTTTTCGCCGTCAACAGTTGTTAATTCAATTACCATAAAGCACCACCCTGTCACCTTCATTTATACTGAATGGGGTTTGAAAATCATTCAAACTCATAATATCACTGACCGAGATATTGCATCTGCCTGCAATTTCAAAGGCATTTTCATTTTTTTCTGCAATTGTGTAATTCGTTTTTCTTTTGTTATTTGTTTTATTACAGCTTTCAGTGAATACAAAATAGTATTCTGTGCTGCCTTTTCTGCAGTTTTTTGAATATGTAAACTCTGTCAGAAATGCATTAAGTCCTGCAGAAGAGGGGAGCATAAGCTCCCCTGCAGTTTTATCTCTCAGCATATGCTGAAGGTAAAGACACAGTTCCTCAGCATTATCATCAAAAAATTCACCCTTGCCGCTGATTATGATAGGATTTACAGAAACATTTTCTGTTGTACTGCTGCCGCCGTACACCCCCTTTGACTGAATGTTGGAGGATATATTAATTTTTATTTCCTTTGGATTTGACGGGAAAGTAAAATCCTTGAATTTCATTTTCATTTTACTTTTAATTACCTCCTGTGCTTTTGTCATATCGTTTCTGATCAAGCCTGATTATTTCGCTTAATTTTTCTGCCGAACTGATTGAATCATTGTCCATTACTCGTCACCCCCAAAAACAAATTTGTTGTAAAAGGTTATGGTGGTTTTCAGCATATACGCCTGTGTATTCATATCAGCGGTAATATTTTCTGTCTTTATGGAAGTGATGTTATATTTTTCAACAGCGATACAAAGCTTTGAAAAAAGCTTTGTAAGCTCGCTGCTGTCCCATTTCAGCGGGCAGAATAAATCAGCCGATAAGGTTAATTCACCGGTTTTGTATGGATAGTCAATCTGATATGGCTCAAGCTTCATTTCCTTGATTCCGATTGCTATATAGGCTTTTGTTATTTTTGTAGGCTTATCTTTGTTCGGATATGCTCTGATAATTTTTGCATTTTCTATATTTCCGATATTGTTAATCATATCGTCAACAATTTTTTCAGCATTAATCATTGTCATCGCCCTTCAGTTTTCTAAGAATTCCTGTGTAAAATAGTATCTGATTATCTGCAATCACTTTGTCACGGTGCTTGAATTCATATTTTTCACCGTCAAAGACAAGTATTGCATCCTCTGTTAAATCAGTTATAGAATGGTTGACTGATCCTATGTACTGATAATATTCCATCAGACTGCCACCAAGCTCGGTTAGTCTTTTTTCAAAATTTGAGCTTTTCTTTCGCCACAGAGGACGCAGGATTGCTTTGAATGGAACAGAGCTCCATTCTCCGTCATTTATAATGACGGTTGTTCCCAAGCCTTCGATTTCTTTTTGTATAATGTGCTGTGCGTTCATATTACACCACCTTAAAGGCAAAGTCCGTATCTTTAAGTAAATCACGGCAGTCATTGAATGCATCATTCAAGAGCTTTTCTGCATTCTCAATCGCAGATGAATTTTTTGAATAGGATATATCGCCTGCTGAAAAAGAGCATATATCGTCCTTTTCAGAAAGGGCAATGCGGTAAAAAGCCTTAACTGCACAAAGGTAAACAATGCGGTTGTCATTAATACTTTCATCATTCTTTAGAAGCTGTTCTATGCTTTTTACTGCATTTTCAGTTAAGCTGCTGTATTTTACTGTATCTTCCTCATCAATTCCAAGCAATACAGAAAGCTCCTTAATGACGGAATCGATATTTGTCATATTACACCATCCTTAGTTAGCCAGTGCCAGAATTTTAATAGCATCACTGTAAATGACAGAAAAGCCTGTGATTGTTGAAATAGTTGCACGCTCAAGCTGTCTGTCAATCAGCTTGTCAAATTCTGTGATGATTCCGCCTGCCTGCACCTTTTCAAGAGCGTAGTTTTTATCAACTGCACAAACTGTGTTGTCATCAATGGCGGTTGATACAATAATTTTTGCACCGAAAGGTGTTGCAATATTACCGGTTGCATGGAAATCGAGTCCTGCATTTGCATCTCTGAACTCAGGCATGGCAAGAATATCTCTTAATGTCTTTTTGCTGACCATAAGTGTAGTCATATTAAACTGGTTAAAGCTTTCCCATAAATCCAGAAGATCGCTGAAAGTCAAAGTTTTGTTAGTTGACTGAATTGCATTTATATTGTTATCAGCTCCGATTGCTTCAATAGACTGGTAAAATTCGCTTTTTGCTATGAAATCTCCAATCTGCTTTAAAACAGTTGTGAAGAGGTCAAGCTTCTGGAATTTAATTGCTTCGTATGATGCAACGAGCATTTTGCCGTGCTTTTTAAGCTTGGTAAGCTTTTCACTCAGCTTAACAGTGAATTCAGGAAGGCTCTGTCCTTCTTCAAGATAATTGAGCTCAAAGTCATCAAGGTTTAACTGTGTCATTACAGAACGATAATCCATACTGTCAATTTCAGTTGTCGATGCAATAATTTCTTCAACTGAATCATTGTAATCAAGTCCTGTTCTTACTGCTCTTGATACATATTCAGGGAACAATGCGGCAGACTCATTCGTTTTGAAGAATTTTGATACAGGGTCTGACTCAGCTCCTGAAACCTTGATATCAAATCTTTTAAGCTGTCTTTCGTATGCATCAAGTCCTTCGAGAGAGGTACCCCTGTAGTTTTCAGATGGGTCAAGCTCCTCCAATGCTGCTGTGAATGATTTGCCTGTTGTGTATAAGCTTTTTTCAAGTCTGATGTTGTCGAATGCCATAATTGTAATCCTCCTATATTTTAAATTGATTTACGCTTGTGTTCGGTTTTTCTGTTTTTAACTGAAGACAGACTGTGCTGTCTGCAGATTTTTTAAATGCTTTTTTGAATGCCAAAAGCTCCTTTGTTGTCATAACCTGTGCAACACTGCCGAAGGTGTTTATATCCATATCCGGCATTGCTTTAGTACAAAGGGTGATAACCTCCTTTGTGAGTGAGCTTTTGTATTCTCTGCCAAGCTCTGCTTCTGTATTAAGCTCTTCAAGCTCTGAAATCAAACTGTCTGCCTGTGCTTTTGTCAATACAATCTCACTGTCACAGCTTTTAAGACTTTTAATGATTGATGTCATATCTGTTTTTTCTCCTTCAATATTAAAGTGCTTTGTTACTCCTGCTTCTCTTTGTGCAGGGACGGCAACAAAGCTGAATTCATATGCGTCGCTTATGTTATCAAGAACAGAAAAAGCAGTTTGGTCATCATATGTTTTTCCGTTGATATGCTCGCATAAGCCATGCCTTTTGTCCTTGCCGCAGATTGAGCAGGTGCTTGATTTTGCAGAGCAGGAAATTGAAACCTCTTTTTTTATTCCGGCCTCAATCTCAGTGATAAGTGATTTATTCTCGTCACTTTTCACCATATATGCTTTTGCCCTCAGTTGGTAAAATTTCATACCATCAGCAGTTTTTTTGTCATTAACCTCCTCCAGCTCTGTTTCAAAAATTCTTGCTTTCTGGTTAGCAGCTTTCATTGAATGGTCAAAAATTCCTGTTTTGCCTACAAATAAATCCTTAAGTGATTTAAGCGCATTCAGTGAAAATCTTTCGTAATCTCTGTCAATGTCATTGTTGCAGAGTATTACACTGAAAATATAAAGCTCGTCCGAACCGAACTGACTTCTTGTAAAGTGATTGATTTTTTCTAAATCATCACTTGATGTGCCGATGCTTTTTTCAATATAACCCTGTGTCATATCAGACCTCCTTCCTTATTTTTTCAGCCTGAGCCATATATAGCTCTGCTCTTGCGCTGTCACACTGATCCTGCAGCGTGATGTCATCCCATATAACATTAAGATTGCAGTTAATGCCGTTGACTGCAGAATAAATGCCGCCGATTTTTTTAATAATCGGTGTGAGAATTCTGCGGTAAGCCTCAAGCTCGGTTGTAAGAATATCCGCCTGCTGTGTGCTCATCCTTTCTGTGGTTGACCAGCTTAGCCCAAGCATAAAAGGCGGGAGTCCTGTTTTAGCAACAAGTTGTTCAAGAAGCTGTCTTACAGGTATTTCACTGTTCAGTATTTTGTTGTCTGCACCGATTACTTCAATGCTGACATCACCTACTGCTATAAAATCCTTTACCTTCTGCGAGTTCATCGCTTCCTGCCAGGCTTCGGCTATTGCCGTTGCTTTCGCCTGAGCATCTGCATTGTCGGTCTCATTGTTTCCCGGTCTGCATAAAACGGCATATCTTATGTTGCCGGCGTGCTCCCAGTTCTGCCCTATAGTGTTGTAAATCTTCATCAGTATATCACTGATGAAGGGCAGACCTTCAAGCAGGCTTGTTCCGCATAAATCCCTTGGCTTGGGATTGAGAACTGAATAGAGAATAAGCTGAGGATTGACAATTTTATCTCTGTTGTTATAAAAATCAATATCAATTTCGTTATTGCTTCTTTTCAGTTCAATGCTTTCAAGCTCGCTGTTGTAAAGGGCATAAATACCGCTGTCATTCAGTATAATCTCACCAATAGCAGTACCGAAGGTTAAAAGCTGGTTTAAGTAATTTGAAACGAATGCCGATAGCCCTTGTTGATTTCCGCCCACATTTATGCTGTCAAAAAAGCTGTTAATCTGTAAATCAAGTGTGTTGTTGCCTGTTTCAAAATGAAAACCGCCTGTCAGTCTTATAATTTTATTAATGGCTGAATCAATTATCGGTACTGCCTGTCTTAATTCCTGATACACTCTTGACATACTGTTCATAGGCATATAAGTGCCAAGATTATAATACGGGTGTTTTGACATTGCTGATGTCTGGACTGCACCTGCTGACAGTGTGCTCTCTTTCTTTTTCTTTAAATTGAATATGCCCAAAGCCTAATTCCTTTCTACCGCAATGGTTACAAGGCTTTCGCTTTTCTGCTCCTTTTTCAGCACGGTTGAAACAAAGTAGCGAATGTCATCCATTGCATGGTCATTTTCTTTTTTAGGGGCATCTCTTTTTATACTGCTGTCCCAACGGTAAATTGAAAATTCTCTCAGTGTGTCACTGCAATTCGGAAAAAAGAATATTTCATCGTTTTTCAAAGCCTGACAAACTCTGTTAATACCTGTCAGAACATCATTTTCAGCTTTGATTACTGTGAATTTTCCGTGCCGTCTGACAGTCTGAATAAATGATGCCGCCGAAGGGTCAATAATAAGTGCCTTAATCCTTTTACCGTCTGCCAGCTTTTCAAGCTGAGTATAATATTCCTCGTCTGTAAGCTGAACTCCTCGGTCACGGCTGGAGTGATAGTATTCATCAATTCTGTACCATCTGTCATTGCTCCTGCCCCATAATCCCAGTGAAAATGGGTTGACAGTTCCATAGTCGCAGGATAGATAGTATTCGCTGAATTTGTAATCACATCTTTTAACGTGGCGTTCAAAGCAGAACATAGGGTAAACAAGACCATCGGCTGTTACCCATTTGCCTTCTACAAAGCGTTCGTAAAAGGCGCCTGAGTAAAGATTTTTGTATCGGTTGATGACAGCTTTGGAAAGTGAAGGATTATCCTCCATAGTGAAATGTAGATAAAGCATATTTTTTTCATTACATTTTTTTATCCATTCCATATAAAACCAGTGGTATGGGTGCTCAGGATTGCAGTTGAAAAAGTACTTTGCATTTTCAAGTGAGCACCTTGCCAGTGCCTGCTCCACAAATGAGCGTGGCACTGTCGCATATACACATCTCCGAGCCCACGAGA
>JAIDEF010000266.1 GCA_029054965.1 Eubacterium sp. | reverse complement strand
ATACAGGATTTTTCATAATATAATGTCCTCCAAATTAACTGGGTGGGAAGTCCCACCCATATTAGATATTTATTATTTGCTTGCAGCCTTAACGATAACTGAGAAATCCTCAGCCTTAAGTGAAGCACCGCCAATAAGTCCGCCGTCAACATTAACCTTTGAAACAAGCTCATCAGCATTCTTAGCATTCATTGAACCGCCATACTGGATTGTAACAGCCTGAGCAGCATCCTCTCCATAAGCCTCAGCAATAGCCTGACGAACATATCCGTTACCCTCATCAGCCTGGTCAGCAGTAGCAGTTACACCTGTACCAATAGCCCATACAGGCTCATAAGCGATAATAACATCTTTAAGCTGGTCAGCAGTAACATTTGTAAGCGCCATTTTGGTCTGATACTTTAAAAGTGTTTCTGTATAGCCAAGTTCTCTCTGCTCAAGAGTTTCACCAACACAAACGATTGGCTTAAGTCCTTTTTCAAGAGCCTTGAGTGTGCGAAGGTTAACAGTCTGGTCTGTTTCACCGAAATACTGTCTTCTTTCACTGTGACCGATTACTACATACTCAACACCAAGCTCAAGGAGCATATCTGCTGAAACCTCACCTGTGTAAGCACCGCTGTCCTTAAAGTGAACATTCTCAGCACCGATTTTGATGTTTGAGTCCTTTGCAGCCTCAACTGCTGCAGGAACATCAACAAATGGCACGCAAAGAACAACGTCACAGTCAGCATCTGCAACAAGTGGTTTCATCTCATTGATAAGTGCAGTTGTCTGTACAGGAGTATTGTTCATCTTCCAGTTACCTGCAATAACTGCTTTTCTTAAATCTTTATTCATTTCAATATACCTCTTATTATCTATATTTATTTGATTAGCTGATTTTGTTCTTTAACAAAGCATAAGGACAAAAGAAACAATCAGAAATTAGTCTTTGTCCTGTAAAGCACAGATACCCGGTAAATCCTTACCCTCAAGGAACTCGAGAGAAGCACCGCCACCTGTTGAGATATGGCTCATCTTGTCAGCAAAGCCGAGCTTTGTAACAGCAGCAACTGAATCACCGCCGCCGATAACAGAAATTGAACCGCTCTCTGCAACAGCCTTAGCTACGCAGATTGTACCTGCTGCAAAGTTATCCCACTCAGAAACGCCCATAGGACCATTCCAGATAACAGTGCCTGCACCCTTGATTGCATCAGCAAACATATCCTGTGTCTTAGGACCAATGTCAAGACCCATCCAGCCGTCAGGAATTTCATCACTGTTAACAACCTGTGATTCAGTGTTTTCGTCATATTCCTTACCAACCTTGTTATCAACAGGAATAAGGAACTTAACACCCTTTTCTTCAGCAGACTTCATCATTTCGCCTGCTTTCTCAACCCAGTCAACCTCAAGAAGAGAATCACCGATGTTGTGACCGAGGAATTTCATAAAGGTATAAGCCATACCGCCGCCGATGATGATTGTGTCGCACTTTTCAATCAGGTTAGAGATAACACCGATTTTGTCTGAAACCTTAGCACCACCAAGGATTGCAACAAGCGGTCTTTTTGGATCAGCAAGAGCGCCGCCCATAAACTTGATTTCCTTCTGGATAAGATAACCGCATACTGCAGGTA
>JAIDEF010000265.1 GCA_029054965.1 Eubacterium sp. | reverse complement strand
CTATTATACCATATAATTATGTATAAAAATATAAAATAAAGGGAACAAAACGGTAAAGATTCCTATAAGAAATCTTTACCGTTATTTTTAAAACAATATTATTTCTCTGCGTACTTGTCCTCGCCGTTCCAGCTATACATAGCACGGATATCTTCGCCGACTTCCTCAAGCTGATGCTCTGCCTCAAGTGCTCTCTTAGCCTTGAAGTGTGCCCAGCCGTTGTTGCTCTCTGTGATAAACTTAGAAGCAAATGTACCATCCTGAATTTCTTCAAGAACCTTCTTCATTTCCTTCTTTGTTTCATCAGTGATAAGTCTCTTACCTGTTTCATAATCGCCGTACTCAGCAGTATTTGAGATTGAGTATCTCATCTTTGCAAAACCGCCGTTGTAGATAAGGTCAACGATAAGCTTCATCTCGTGGATACACTCAAAGTAAGCATTTCTTGGGTCATAGCCAGCCTCAACAAGAGTTTCAAAACCAGCCTTCATAAGAGCTGTAACACCGCCGCAAAGAACAGCCTGCTCACCGAAAAGGTCAGTTTCTGTTTCACACTTGAAGGTTGTTTCAAGAATAGCTGCACGAGCGCCGCCTACACCGGCACCATAAGCAAGTGCTGTGTCAAGACAATGACCTGTTGCATCCTGATATACAGCTACAAGACAAGGAACACCTTTGCCCTCTTTATACTCTGAACGAACTGTATGACCAGGTCCCTTAGGAGCAATCATAAATACATCAACAAATGATGGAGGTACGATCTGCTTGAAGTGAATGTTAAAGCCGTGTGCAAATGCAAGAGCCTTACCCTCAGTAAGATTTGGTTCAATATCGCTCTTATAGATTGCAGCCTGCTTCTCGTCAGGTGTGAGAATCATAATAACATCTGCAGCCTTTGTTGCCTCTGCAGTTGTCATAACCTTAAGACCAAGCTCCTCAACATGCTTCCATGACTTTGAGCCCTCATAAAGACCAACGATTACATCAACACCGCTCTCGTGCAGGTTAAGTGCATGAGCGTGACCCTGTGAGCCAAAACCGATAATAGCAACTGTTTTGCCTGAAAGTACATCAAGATTACAGTCTGATTCATAAAAAATCTTTGCTTCTGCCATTTTAATTTCCTCCGTAAATAAAAAATATATTTTTTGCAATCAGGTTGTCCGTCAACCCAATTGTGTTTTTAACAGTTTTCATTATATAGCGTTAGTTGTCTAATGTCAATAGTGAATTTAATTATTTTTCTTAAGCATTTCAATTGCATGAATTATATGAAGCCTCATTGCCGTACGTGCACCGTCAGGATTTCTTTTTTTCAGAAACTCCATAATCAGACGGTCATCCTTCATATTGTCCTCGCTGACATCCTGATCCTTTGTCAGAACAAGAACGCCTTTTTTTATTGCATTGAAAATAATAGGAATAAACTGCTTTACAAATGCATTATGTGTAGCATTTGCAATACTTTCGTGAAATTTCTGTTCCTCAAATGTACGGTCCTCGCCGCTTAAAATTTTTTTCTCAATTTCCTCGCCGTAATAGCATATTATGTCAATTTCTTCATCAGTAGCACGTTGAGCCGCAAGGTAAGCACAATCGGGCTCAAACATCAAACGCATTTCAAACAAATCATCAAGTCCTGATGATATATCATTAATTTCACTGTAATCCACAATGGTTTTGGCAGTAACAAATGTGCCCTTGCCTCGGCGGATTTCAAGCAATCCGCTGGTTGTGAGAATTTTAATTGCCTCTCTCAGTGTTGAACGGCTTACTCCCAGCTCTGCAGAAAGCTCAACCTCATTCGGCAGCTTATCGCCAACCGCAAATCTGCTTTCATTTTCTATCATTTCAACAATACGCTGTGCTGTATTGTCTGCAAGCTTGCTCATAGTATCACCTCTTTTTATTAATAATATCACAGGAGCAACCAGAATGTCAATAGGTTGTCTGACATCATACAATATATAATTTATGTTTCTCTCATAATAAAATTCTTATTTTTCACAAATTATTGCCTAACTGCTTGTAAAACGGAATATAATGTTTTATTATATATAATAT
>JAIDEF010000264.1 GCA_029054965.1 Eubacterium sp. | reverse complement strand
AATGAATACTATCAGCGTACTGTCTATGATAATAACGGCAGAATAGTGCAGGAGCTTGACAACGATAAATATAACCCGGCACTTGATAATCTGCCGAACGCATACAGTGATACGTCTGCAGGCAAAACCTATGAGTATAATCAGTATGGCGACCTGATTAAGGAAACCAATAATTACGGAATATCAACGGAATATGAGTATTCCGAAAAGGGAAATGTCTGCCGAAAAAGCTTTGATATTTATGATTATTACTATACAGACAGCGGCAAATGCAGCAGTGTAGCAGTGGGCGGTGATACAATCGTCAATTATAGCTATGATGTTGATGATTTTGAAAAGGAATTAAAAGAAGGTCAGAAAGCTGACAGAATTACCTATGCTGACGGATATATTGAAGAACACATAACGGATAAATACGGAATATTATACTATAAGTATGCTAATGGTAAGCAGTTTTATGGCGTTTATAAAGATATCAACAGTAAAAGGTTATCATACTATGAGGGTGAATTAAGGCGAACTAATACTCTATATGTCGAAAATGAAAATAGCTGTTCATTTATTCAGCGTGATGATATTGCGAAAGAAACATTCACTTATAATCTTGTAAAAGAAGACAATCAGCAAACTGTTACAGAGATGCATAATGAAAAAACATATCAGACAGTAGCTGAAGAAAATAAGATAACATATATTTCAGAAAACGCAACAGCAGTTTATACTGTTGATGGTAATGAAAATGAGGCAGTATGTAAAATTAGTATTGATGATGCGGAAGTTCTTGTTTCAAATGTTAGTTATGATGAAGAGAGTAATACGTTAGCCAAATCATATGGTGAAGAACTTGATTACTATTCTGTTTATGACAATGACGGCAATATCATAGGAGATGAAAATAACAGCTATACATATAACGAGCTTGGTGAACTGATTTCAACAAGCGGTCTTGTTAACGCTTCCTATCAGTATGACAGCAGAGGAAATATGCTGTCTAAAACAGTAGGTGACAATACAACAAGCTATTCATACGATAATGCTGAGTGGAAAGACCAGCTCACATCCGTTAACGGTGTTCCGTTAACCTATGATGCCAATGGTAACTTAGCAAGCTATGGTGATACAACTTATACCTGGTCACACGGCAAACAGCTTGAATCTGTAACAGATGATGAAAATCTGTACTCTTACAAGTATAATTCATCAGGTTACAGAGTATCGAAAACAGTAAATGGTTATACTACAAACTATGATACATTTAGCGGTCTTGTATTGGCTCAAAGCGGCAGGGAAGGGAATATATATTTCCAATATAACGGGAATACACCTGTAGGTTTCATTTTAAATGACGTTCAATATTTCTATATCACGAACAATAGTGGAGATGTTGTAGGAATAACCGACAATGCAGGAAATATAATAGCAACCTATACCTATGATGAATGGGGTAAACTGCTTTCCATAGAAACAGTAGAGGAAAACAATGCTGACCAGCTTGAAATCGCAGAAACAAACCCGCTTCGTTATCGTGGTTACTACTACGATAACGAAACAGGCTATTACTATCTCCAAAGCCGTTACTATGACCCCGGCCTTGGCAGATTTATCTCTGCAGATGATTTTGATTATATCGATGCAGATAATAATCGTAGCATTAATGCCTATATATATTGCGATAACAATCCAACATCAAAATATGATTCTAATGGACATGAAGCTCTTGCACTTAGTGTATTAATAGGACTTATGTGTGAGCTTGTAGTTTATTCTATGCTAATTCTTGTATTATGTATGGTTTTTCCTGTTCTAATTTCTTTAATGGGTGAAATCACAATTGAACTACCAGAACTTAGTTTACCATCTAAACCTAAAGCAACACCTGCTGAAAAGGCTGATGCAAAGGTTAGAGATACCATTAAGAATAATAAAGACAATTATTATTGGGAAGCTACGATTAATAAGGGTGGATATGTTGAAATAGGCAGACCTTTATGTTATGAAACAGCTTTATCTTATGTTGTTCTTGGATTTGACGTTTTTACATATAATGGTACATTTGCATATTGGTTAGCACGTGCAGCTAGTGGCGGTAATATTCCAACCCCTCATGATAAACATGGTAGCGGGTGTGTAGGTTATTATTTTCATTATCATACGAATCCAAAAAATGGAGCACATGTATTTTATTTATGGTAAATAAAAGGAGTAATTATTAT
>JAIDEF010000263.1 GCA_029054965.1 Eubacterium sp. | reverse complement strand
TTCCACCAGTAATCGTGGTTTCCTTTTGAAATAATTTTAGTTCCGTTAAGCTTATTTATAAAATCAAAGTCGGGTATAAGCTGTTCAAAATTCATTGCCCAGCTAATATCCCCTGCGATGATTACATAATCATCTTTTGCGACTAAATTATTCCAGTTTTTCTCAATTCTGGCAGTATAATCCTGCCAGCCCGTAAAAGTATCCATCGGCTTGTCGGTACCGAAAGACAAATGTGTATCGGCAATAGCAAATAGTGACATTATTTCTCCTTGAATAAAAGCACTGCACATTCAAATAATATAATTGAAGGGAGTGAAAAGTAATGAATAAAGAAATTAAAGGAATCAAATGCGAAGTAAAAAACTGCAAGTATCACGATATGTCAAACTGCTGTACAGCAGGTCAGATTACAGTTGGTGACAGATCAGCAACAAGCTGCTCTGATACCAAATGTCAGACATTTGAATGTTGTGACACATGCGAATGCAGATAACAAATTAACAGTAAAAAGGCTCCTTTCGGAGCCTTTTTTATAAATCTAAGAGCTTAAATACCATCTGGCTCATATCCTCTTTATTACATACATCCGTAAATCTTACTGTCTTATCCTTAAGTGATGCAAGCGGCTTAGGTACATCAGCGCCTGTTACTTTGTTGAGTTCATCAACCATTTCAAACTCATCAAGCTGTGCAGTATCGCCATTAACAGCATTTAAAACACTTGCTGAGAATTTGTAAGGTGAAGCAGTTGAATCAATAACAGTAGGAATATCATCACCGGTTTCGGCAACATAATCGTCATAAACCTTAACAGCAACTGCAGTGTGCGTATCACAAAGATAATTATAGCTGTTAAAGTGATTTTTAATGGTGCTGTCAACACTTTCCTCACTTGTAAAGCCTGCTGAGAAAACCTCTTTAATATCAGCAATCAGTTCATCACTGACAGTATATTCACCATTATCTGCAAGCTGGGTCATTAAATCTGCAACAAGCTCAGCATTCTCACCGCTCATATGGTACAAAAGTCTTTCAAGATTTGATGAAATAAGAATATCCATTGATGGTGATGTTGTTGTGTAGAAATCACGGTTCTTATTATAAGTTCCAGTTTTTAAGAAATCAGTAAGAACATTGTTTGAGTTAGATGCACAAACAAGCTTTTTAATCGGAAGTCCCATTTTCTTTGCATAATAACCTGCAAGAATATTACCGAAGTTACCTGTTGGAACAACAACATTAATTTCATCACCTGCTTTGATTTTGCCCATCTCAAGCATATCGCAGTAGGTTGAGAAATAGTAAACAATCTGCGGAACAAGTCTGCCCCAGTTAATTGAATTAGCTGATGAGAACATCATATTCTTTTCAGCAAGCTGTGCCTTGATTTCTGAATTAGTAAAGATTGACTTAACAGCACTCTGTGCATCATCAAAGTTGCCGTTGATTGCACAAACAGCAACATTGTCACCCTCCTGTGTTGTCATTTGCAGCTTCTGCATAGGTGAAACGCCGTCAACAGGATAGAAAACAAGAATTTTTGTATTATCAACATTCTTAAAGCCCTCAAGAGCCGCCTTGCCTGTGTCGCCTGATGTAGCAACAAGAATAACGATTGTTTTGCCGTCAGCAGTTTTCTTGGCAGAAACAGTCATAAGATAAGGCAAAAGCTGAAGAGCCATATCCTTAAAAGCACAGGTAGGACCATGCCACAGCTCCAATATATTTTTATTTCCGTCAACATTGACAGTAGGAGCAACTTTTGATGATGAGAATTTTTCAGCAGCATAAGCACCCTCAACACAGTAGTTAAGCTCTTCATCTGAAAAATCTGTCAAAAACTCCTTTAAAACTGTTTTAGCTCTGTCAATATATGACATAGAAACCATTGATGAAATTTTTTCAATTGAAAACTGAGGAAGCTCAACAGGCACGAAAAGTCCGCCTTCCTCACTGATACCCTGAGCAATTGCCTGAGCAGCACTTACTCTTATTGAATTATCTCTTGTAGATGTATAAAGCATAGCATTATCTCCTAAATAAAATCGTATTTATT
>JAIDEF010000262.1 GCA_029054965.1 Eubacterium sp. | reverse complement strand
ATACCATCAAGCCGTCTTTTTAATTCGTTAAATCTTTGCATTTTATAAAATGATATATACCATAAAATCAATATTTTCCATTTTCCGCTGATTATCGACTGAAGCTTGCTCATAGACTCACAGCGGATATATTGTTCATATTGAGAATGTTTATTATCAGCCATATTATCACCTCTGAAACAAGTATAAATCAAATTTGCATTTTAATCAATCAGTATCTTTTTTGATACTTAATATAAAAAATAATCGTACTTGTAAAGATATCTGACATTGATATAATCGTAAAAAAGGAGTGATGATATGAATTTTACAGGAACAATATGGCGGCCGCCTTATGAGGCTTGGTCAGCACTATTACAAGTAACAGCAGGCTGCACACATCACAAGTGCAAATTCTGTACTCTTTATGAAGAGCTGCCTTTCAAATTCAAGATGTCAACTATTGAAGAAATTGAAAATGATTTGAAAGAATTATCAGGTATGACACCTAATGCATTGCGATTATTTTTAACAGGAGCAAATCCCTTTGTTCTTTCAACAGATAAATTAAAAACAATCGCAAGACTTGCAAAGCAATATATGCAAAAGCTTGAAAGCATCGGATGTTTCGCAAGAATCACGGATATTGCTCCAAAAAGCATTAACGAGCTGAAAGAACTTCGCACAATCGGATATAACCGAATAACCATAGGTGTTGAAACGGGTGATGACAAAGCTTTAACCTTTATGAACAAAGGATATACATCGAAAGACATCTTAATTCAATGCAAAAAACTTGAAGAGGCAAATATCGATTATAACATCTTTTATTTAACGGGCATTTACGGAAACGGCAGCAGCACTATCGGTGTTGAAAACACAGTCAAAATTTTCAATCAGCTACACCCAAAAATCATCGGTGCCTCTATGCTGACAGTCTTTAAAACCTCTCAGCGTTATGAAGAAATACAGCTTGGCAACTGGCAGGAAGAAAGTGAATTTGAGAAATTAAGGGAATTAAGAATGTTAATAGAAAAGCTTTCGATAAACACACATTTTGCTGCGCTCGGCTCATCTAACG
>JAIDEF010000261.1:1157-3502 GCA_029054965.1 Eubacterium sp. | reverse complement strand
GAATAAGAATTATTATTAATGATTGTAAAAAGCTTGCGATAGCGAGATTGTAGAAATAAGCCTCCGACATAGCCTGATATGTCAGAGGCTTATTTTTTATAAAAGAATATAAGAGATAATTACAGCCAAAACAATATTATTAAATTAAATTTTTTATTACAATAGTGTAACCTTTATTGTCTAAGATTGTCAGTTATGATATTATTTTTAAGATAGAAATTTTAAAGGAGAAAAGGGTATGGAAAGAAAAATTGTTATTTTTGATCACCCTCTGATTCAGCATAAGCTTAGTATTCTTCGTTCAACAGAAACAAGCACAAAGGATTTTCGTCAGCTTGTTAACGAGATTGCAATGCTTATGACATTTGAGGCTACAAGAGATTTGCCGACTGAGGAAATTGAGGTTGAAACACCATGCGGTATTGCAAAGTGCAATCATATCGCAGGCAGAAAGCTTTCATTCGTTCCGATTTTAAGAGCAGGTCTGGGTATGGTTGACGGCTGTCTTCAGCTTGTTCCTGCAGCTCGTATTGGCCATATCGGTCTTTACAGGGATGAAACAACACACACACCTGTAGAGTATTATTGTAAGCTGCCTAAGGATATTGAGGAAAGAGACGTTTATGTTGTTGACCCAATGCTTGCAACAGGCGGTTCGGCTATTGATGCAATCAGCCAGATTAAGCTCAGAAGTCCGCGTAAAATTGTATTTATGTGTATTATTGCTGCACCTGAAGGACTTGAAGCATTAAAAAAAGCACATCCTGATGTTGATATTTACTGTGCGGCACTTGATGAAAAGCTTAATGAGGATTGCTATATAATCCCCGGACTCGGTGATGCAGGTGACAGAATTTTCGGTACAAAATAAATTTAATAATAATTATAATTGAGGAGAAACTTATGGCTAAAGAAAAAATTAAAATCGGTCAGGAAGGCATTTATGATGCCCGTAAGCTCGGCACTCCTAAAATGGTTGTTCTCGGCTTTCAGCATATGTTTGCTATGTTCGGTGCTACTGTTACAGTTCCTCTGTTAACGGGTCTTAGCATTTCAACAACTCTTTTATTCGCTGCAATCGGTACTCTTCTGTTCCATTGCTTAACCAAATTCAAGGTGCCTGCTTTTCTTGGCTCATCATTTGCCTTTATCGGCGGTTATCTCGCTATTGCTCCTTGGATTGAAAATGCTGATGGCACAAAGATAGCTAACAAAGAGCTTCTTCCTTATGCCTGCCTTGGTGTAGCTTGTGCAGGTCTGCTTTATCTTGTTGTAGCCACTCTTGTTAAAATTGTTGGTGTTAATAAGATTATGAAGCTTTTTCCGCCTGTGGTAACAGGTCCTATTATTATGGCTATCGGTCTTGGTCTTGCACCATCAGCAGTTGCTAACTGTTCACAGAACTGGTGGCTTGCCGTTGTTGCACTTGCACTCGTAATTATCTTTAATATTTTCGGCAAGGGTATGATTAAGATTATTCCTATTCTTCTTGGTATTATCGGTGCATATCTTGTTGCTGTGCTTGTAGGTAATGTTGGCGGTGTTGAGGGCTTTGCCATTGATTTCAGCGGTGTTAAGGAAGCTGCCTGGATAGGTAATCCTATTGAATGGTCATCAACTGTATTCGGCGGTGTTCATGATAAATCCCTTGCGATTTCTGCGATTATAGCTATCGTTCCGATTGCAATTGCTACTATGATGGAACATATTGGTGACGTATCAGCTATTTCAGCAACAGTAGGCAAGAATTATATATCTGACCCGGGACTCCACAGAACACTTCTTGGTGACGGTCTTGCAACAACACTTGCTTCACTTTTCGGTGCTCCTGCCAATACAACTTATGGTGAGAATACAGGTGTTCTTGCACTTTCAAAGGTTTACGACCCAAGAGTTGTAAGAATTGCTGCTTACTTTGCTCTTGTGTTCTCATTCTGTCCTAAGTTTGCTGCGGTTATTGAGTCAATCCCAACAGCAGTTGTTGGCGGTATCTCATTTGTTCTTTATGGTATGATTTCTGCAATCGGTGTAAGAAATGTTGTTGAAGCTAAGGTTGATTTTTCTAAGGCAAGAAATACAATTATTGCCGCAGTAATTCTTGTAGTGGCACTTGGTCTTACTAATGGTATTACTTTCACAATCGGCTCAAACACAATCACATTAACAGCACTTGCTTGTGCTTCCATTGCAGGTATCGTGCTTAATGTTATTTTCCCTGAAAAGGATTTTAATCCTGAAAATGCTTTTCAGTCAGTGACCGAGTCAAAGCAGATTAATGTGAATGAAAATAAAAAATAGTTAATTATGAACGGACAGGCACCTGCTTGTCCGTTTTCTTTTTGTTG
>JAIDEF010000261.1:0-1147 GCA_029054965.1 Eubacterium sp. | reverse complement strand
ATGCTAATAATTATGTTAAAATATTATTATAAATTTTGAAAGGGGTAATAGTATGAGAAATCATCAGGTTACTAATGTTCAGCCACTGTTAAATGAGGATGGCTCTCTTCGTGAGCCGGGCTGGAGCACACAGCTCGTGCAGGTCTATGACAGAGCAAAAATCAAAAAGAGAAAATCTCGTATTAAAGAATGGGACTATTATTCAGTAATTTCAAATAAGCATAATATTGCCGTTTGCTTTACCGTGTCCGACTTAGGTTATTTAGAGCTTGAAAGTGTCAGCTTTCTTGATTTCTCACTGCCGAGAGAGAATACACAAGGCTCAATGGCACCATTCCCTATGGGAAAATTAAATTTGCCTCCGTCATCGGTTGCAGGTGATATTTCTGTTCAGAATAAAAGCCTTGCTGTTAAATTCCTCGTTAAGGATAATAAGCGTACAATTTTATGTGATTTCCCTGAATTTGACGGTGGTAAGGGCTTGAAGGTGAATATCTCACTTGAAAATAATCCTGCTGACGATACAATGGTAATTGCTACACCTTGGGCAGAGGACAGAAAAGCCTTTTATTATAACCAAAAAATCAATTGTATGCCTGCTTCGGGAAAGGTTGAATATGACGGTAAAACCTATGTTCTTGACCCGTCAACCGATTTTGGCGGTCTTGATTGGGGAAGAGGTGTCTGGACATATGATAACACGTGGTATTGGGGCTCAGGCTCGGGTGTTGTTGACGGTCACCGCTTCGGCTTTAATATCGGCTATGGCTTTGGTGATACATCTGCTGCCAGTGAAAATATGATTTTTTATGATGGTGTGGCTCATAAGCTTGATGATGTTACCTTTAATATCAGCCCTAACTTTATTGACAAATGGACCTTCACCTCATCAGACGGCAGATTTGAAATGAATTTTGAGCCGATTATCGACAGGTCTGATTATACCAGTGCCGCTAACATCATTGTTACCGACCAGCATCAGGTGTTCGGCAGAATGACAGGCAAGGCAGTGCTTGATGACGGAACAGAAATTCATATTAAAGATTTCCTCTGCTTTGCAGAAAAGGTACATAATAAATATTAATTCGATAAAAAATCCCGAACATTTTGTTCGGGATTTTAAAGTGTCAAAAAGTTCTGACAATTC
>JAIDEF010000260.1 GCA_029054965.1 Eubacterium sp. | reverse complement strand
GTTAATATCTGTGCACGATTATATACAAAAACATTCTAAAAGTCAAGCATTTTGACAAGAAATATGAAAATTCATTTTAATTTTCCTGTTTATCTGAGCCGTTTTGTTTGTCACTGTCATTTTTGTGTTTGAATATCACAAGCTTACTGAAAACATAGTTAAGAATAACCACAACAACCTGCATAATTATTTTTGCAATCATATTTCCACTGAGTTCAAAGCTGAAAATATCCCAGCTTATTTTGCCCATATGCATTATGTCTATCATCAGCCAAAGACCGGCTTCCTCAACCACAAGGCTGAAAATTCTTGCTCCGAAAAAGCCGATTAATTCCTTGATTACAACATCTGCCTTCCAGCTTTTTGACTCAAAAACCCACAGCTTGTTGGTGAAATATGCAAATATTACGGTAATCAGCCAGCTTACAATATTTGTAACAAGATATAAGTGTTCACCCAGAACGGCATCAAATATCTTAAAGGATACAAGATTGACAACCGTTGCAAGCACACCAAAGAAAACGTAGCTGATTAATTCCTTATATTTCTCAAATAGCTTTTTAATCATTTTTTAACAAATCCTTATACCTGTCGTTTGATTTCTGGAGCTCCATTTCAAAATCCTGTCTGTTCTTCTGCTTGATTGTATCAAGCACAAGACCTGAGAAAAAGCTGATGATTGCTGCAAGCATTGTAATGCCGCAGACAATAACAGTCGGGATTTTGTCAACCATACCTGTTTTGAAGAAAGTGATCAGAACAGGAATAAAGAAGCCTACCGAAAGCACAAACAAAACAAGTGCGATAATTAAGAAAAATGGAAAAGGCTTATAATTTTTAAACAGCCTTGCAATTGTCATAAGTACCTTGAAGCCGTCTGAATAGGTATTGAGCTTTGACTCACTGCCTTCAGGTCTGTCACGATACTCAATAACAACATTTTCACAAAACATATTTTTATCAACAGTATGAATTGTCATCTCAGTTTCAATTTCAAATCCCTTGGAAAGCACAGGGAAGGTTTTAACAAAATTGTAGCTGAAGGCTCTGTAGCCTGTCATAATATCCTTAATATCACTTTTAAAAATAGTATTTATGCTTGCTCTTACAATTGAATTGCCGAAATTGTGGAACGGGCGCTTATTCTCCTCAAAATATGTTGATGAAAGTCTGTCACCAACAACCATATCAACATTTCTTTCAAGCACCTTATCACACATTTCCCTTGCAAATTCTGCAGGATATGTGTCGTCACCGTCAGTCATGATATAACACTGGGCATCAATATCTCTGAACATTCTTCTGATAACATTACCCTTGCCCTGCTGATACTCGTGGCGTACCACTGCACCCTCAGCCGCGGCAATTTCTGCAGTGTTATCGCTTGAATTGTTATCATAAACATAAATTGTTGCCTCAGGCAGAACCTTCTGAAAATCATTTATAACCTTTTTTATTGTAACAGCCTCATTATAGCAAGGAATCAAAACTGCTATTTTATCCATATTTCATTACCCTCCGGCTCTATATCTTCATTATTATTTTTTCTTCGTGAGAATGTAATAAATATTACAAACGGTATGCATACAATCATAGGTATTACATATCTCATATATGCAACCGGTCCAACAAAGCATATTGCATAATTCGCAAAAATCGGCAGGCATACCAAAAGCTCAGTATATCTCTTTCTCATAAGCATTGCAAGGAAAATCACAACATAACACCATGTATAGAATGAAAATTCAAACAAACACGAAATAACAGGTATTCGGTCAAGTGCATTAACCATTTGAGAAACAGCCGATCTTGCCCCATCCAGTACCTCAGGATTGTCAAGACCTTCAAGATAATCAGGAATTGTTTCATCCGTATTGCCATTATAAATAATCGCATCATGATTTGATTCAGAGCTGAACCAGCTGAAATTCAGGTTCAAAAATGCCTCAACATAACAAGCAGGATGCTTTACAAGCTGAGCAAACCAGGTTTTGAAGTAATTCAACAAATCCTCAGTAGTTGCATACTTATTATATTCGCCCTTTACCGGATCACTTCTGTCAGGCACATATTCTGCAGCAATTTCTGCTAATGTTAACTCACCGCCGCCGAGAATCGTACGGATATTCATCTCTTCCTCAGGTGTAATCTCGTTCTCAAACTCAACAATATATCTTGCAGTCTGCTGGAAAGGAACTGAAAGCATTTCTCTCGGGCTGCCATTATTGACACCTGCAACCTTAAATGCAACACCTGTAAATCCAACCTTGAAAATCAAAAGCGGAATAAGCATTACAGATATAACCTTAATAACAAACTTTTTGTCTTTTCTGAAATGGATAACCGCAAAAGGCAACAAAAGAAGAAGCATATAGAAGCTGTTATTTCTTACAAGCAACAGAACAAACAGAGCTGCTGCAAGCACCCAATATTTTGATTTTGTAAATTTTTCCGGCATTTTAAATGCATCATAAAGCAGTATTGTTACCACCAAAAGCATTATTGCGAACGGAGTATCTTTAAAAGTAGTCATACCCCAAAGCGGGAACAGCGGACAAAGTGTAAAAAACAGATAAACAATCTTTGCAAGCCTTTCAGACATACCATATTCCTGAAGCTTGATTACAGAATAGGTCAATGCTGCTGCAAAAACACAGCTCTGCAATACACAGTAAAGCTCAATACCTGCAAAATAAGAACCTATAAGTTCACCGAATTTCAGGAAAATGCCCAAAAGCAGAGTATGTGCCACAGGGTGATGATTAGTAAGCAGAATGTCCGTAGGCTTTCTCGGCACTGTGCCAGGGCTCCAGCTCATTTCGCCATTGCCTAAAATCTGTGCAAACTGATCCCTTGTATCAGTACCCATTGAACCCGGTGCCATAATAATCATATAAGGTACCCAGCAGGCTATCATAATGAGTGTAAGCTTAATAAATACTTTTTTATCAAAGCCCTTATTAAGAGCATCAAGCTTTTCAATATTAACCCTGTTGGCAATATCATATACAAAGAAAATAAGAGTTGCAATTCCTATTCCCTTAAAACAAGATGTGACAACTGCTGTTACACTTCCGAAAACCTTATCCCATGAATTAAGCTCAAAATAGCTGTCACACAAAAGCACAAACAGTGCACCTATTATAGAAAAAGGTATACCCCACTTAATGTTTCTCCTGCTCACCTTAGGAATTAAATATATAAATCCAAAAAATGCCATTATTACAAGCATATATACAGAATAATCAGGATATGAAAATGCAGCCTTTATCTGCCAGAAATCAATTAAAACCTGGCTTCCCAGTTCTTCTTTAAGTGAATCCGTAGCAATATATGTTCCGTTAGACACAACAACAGCAAGGCTTGACATCAACGCAAGAACAAATGCTTTTATATAGTCAGATACAGTGGTTTTCTTTTTATCCTTTAACATTTCGCCCTCCGTACAAACAATATTTTGACAATATTATACACCAAAACAGCACATATATACAATATATTGTAACACCTGTATAATAAAAAGTCAATGACAGTACAAGTTAAAATTTATATTGTTGACAATTGAATTTTTTAGCGTTATAATAGTTAAAACGATGATAAGGACACGGCTTGATTAAGGAGCTTTCAGAGAGTGTGCGGTCGGTGCAAGCACATAAGCAAATTGTCTAGGCTACCA
>JAIDEF010000026.1 GCA_029054965.1 Eubacterium sp. | reverse complement strand
GCGAATGATGTCCTTAGGTTTTTATTATTAATATTCAATTTCGCCTGTATAAACCAGATTGCAGTCACCTGTCAATGTAACCTTTTCGTCGGTATAATTAACGATTAAATCGCCGCCTCTGACTTTAACGGTTATGTTTTCACCCTTTTTGCAGTATCCGTTTTCAACTGCACATATTACTGCTGCACAAGCACCTGTGCCGCAGGCAAGTGTTTCGCCGTTTCCTCTTTCCCACACTCTCATTTTCAGAGTGTTTGAATTAACAACTCTAACAAATTCCGTGTTGATTCTTTCAGGGAAGATAGATGCGGTTTCAAACTGAGGTCCGATTTTTGGCACATCAACCTTGTCTACATTATCAACAAATACAACACAGTGTGCATTTCCTACTGAACAACAGTTTATATTAACCTCATCACCATTAATTGTTACAGGTCGGTTGATAACATTTTCACCATCAAGGAGTACAGGTATATGTTCAGGCTTAAGCTCAGCCTTGCCCATATCAACAGTTACTGATGATACTTTGCCGTTTCTTGTGTAAAGTGAAAGATGTCTTATGCCTGCTGCGGTTTCAATATCAATTTCTGTTTTGTCAACAATCTTGTTGTCATAAAGATATTTGCCAACGCATCTGATTGAGTTGCCGGCCATTTTACCCTCTGAGCCGTCAATGTTGAATATACGCATTTTTGCATCTGCAACAGTACTTTCCTCAATCAGTACAATGCCGTCACCGCCGATACCCTTGTGTCTGTCACTGAATTCAATGGCAAAGCTTTCGGGGCAGGTGATGATTCCGCATTGATTGTTAAAGAAAATATAGTCATCACAACAGCCCTGCATCTTTGAGAATTTAAGAATACCCTTGCTTTCTCTCATATTGTTAATATCAACAAGCTCTGTGTTGGTCTGCTTGTAGCGTGAAGCAATAATGTCAGCAACTGCATTTGCAGTGTCAAGTGATGTGATTGTTGCAATTCCAAGCTGATTAGCCCTGTTGTGAAGCTTGATGTAGTCGGCAATGGACTTTTTATCACTTTTGCCTGTGTATACAATGTAATCAAGCTGTCCGCTTTCAACAAGCTCCATTATTGAATTGTCATCATGCAGCTTGTTAACAACCGATACATCAATACCAAGGCTTTCGATAGCTTTTGCTGTTTGTGGTGTTGCCCATATTTTTGCACCAAGGTCATCAAGCTTTTTAGCAAGGTTAACGATTTCAAAGCGGTCCTGCTTAGTAACAGTTATAAGTACACCGTGATTGTCCTTACTGTGGAAATCTGTCTTAAAGCCTGCCGAAACAAGTCCCTTGAACAAAGCTTCAACAAGGTTTTTGCCAACACCCAGCACCTCGCCCGTAGACTTCATTTCAGGTCCGAGCTTGGAGTTAACGTCATTAAGCTTTTCAAAGCTGAATACAGGCACTTTAACAGCGTAATAAGGCGGTGTACGGTAAAGACCTGTACCGAAGCCAAGCTCTTTAAGTGATGAGCCAACCATAATTTTTGTAGCAAGCTCAACCATAGGTACACCTGTAACCTTGCTGATATAAGGGATTGTTCTTGATGCTCTCGGATTAACCTCAATAACATATAATTCATTCTGATAAATTAAGTATTGAATGTTAATAAGTCCCTTTGTGCCGAGTGAGAGTGCCAGCTTTTCCGATACATCACATATTTTTTCAAGCATCATATCGTTGAGGTTGTATGGAGGATATACTGCAATTGAATCACCTGAGTGAACACCCGCACGTTCAATATGCTCCATAATACCCGGAATTAAAACATCTGTGCCGTCACTGATACAGTCAACCTCTAATTCAGTTCCCATCATATATTTATCAACAAGCACAGGATTTTCAATACCCTGTGAAAGTATGATTTCCATATACTGCTCAACATCATCATCGGTGTAAGCAATAGTCATATTCTGACCGCCGATAACGTATGACGGACGAAGAAGGACAGGGTATCCCAGTCTGTTGGCAGATTCGAGAGCCTGCACAAGAGTCATAACACTTTCTCCCTTAGGGCGGAAAATGCCGAACTTTTCAAGGAGTGCATCAAATTTCTCTCTGTCCTCAGCCATATCGATTGACTTGGCACTTGTGCCGAAAATGGTTATGCCATTGTCATCAAGAAATTTAGTCAGCTTGATAGCAGTCTGTCCGCCGAAGGCTACAACAACACCGATAGGATTTTCAGCCTTGATGATGTTCATAACATCCTCTTCAGTCAGCGGCTCAAAATACAATCTGTCACCTGTGTCAAAGTCTGTTGATACAGTTTCAGGGTTGTTGTTAACGAGTATTACCTCATAGCCAAGCTCTTTCAATGTCCACACGCAGTGAACGGATGAATAGTCAAATTCAATGCCCTGACCTATACGTATAGGTCCTGAGCCTAAAACTATTATCTTTTCCTTGCCGCTGCTTGCCAATGCTCTTGATTCACAGTGATTGTCATAGGTTGAATAGAAATAAGGTGTTTCCGCCTCAAACTCAGCACCGCAGGTGTCAACCATTTTGTATACACAGTTCCTGTGATAGGTAAGTGAGCCACCGCTGATTTTTTCCAAAGCCTTGTCGGTATAACCGAGCTTTTTACCCTTGAGGTACATTTCCTCACTTACAGGCTGACCATCAATCTGTTTTTCATAATCAGCTAAGTTTTTAAGCTTTGATAAGAACCACTCGTCAATCATTGTGATACTGTGAATTTCCTCAATGCTGATACCTTCTTTAAGTGCCTTGAATACAGTGAACATTCTTAAATCGTCCTGGTCATGCAGCTTTGCTCTTAAATCCACACCGTCAAGTGCTTTGTTATTGAGTGTATCAAGACCGATTTCTGCACCGCGTACGGCTTTCATAACAGCCATTTCAAAGCTTGGTGCAATGCTCATAACCTCGCCTGTTGCCTTCATCTGTGTACCAAGTTTTCGTGATGCATTTACAAATTTGTCAAAGGGCCATTTCGGCAGCTTAACGACAACATAGTCAAGTGTGGGTTCAAAGCAGGCACAGGTTTTGCCTGTAATATCATTTTTAATTTCATCAAGTGTGTAGCCAAGAGCAATCTTTGTAGTTACCTTTGCAATGGGGTAGCCTGTAGCTTTTGATGCAAGTGCTGATGAACGTGAAACTCTCGGATTAACCTCAATAACTGAATATTCAAAGCTTTCGGGATTCAGTGCAAACTGGCAGTTGCAGCCGCCCTCAATGCCAAGCTCTGTTATGATGTCAAGTGAAGCGGAACGGAGCATCTGATATTCCTTGTCGGCAAGTGTGACTGCAGGAGCGATAACAATGCTGTCACCTGTGTGAACACCAACAGGGTCAAAGTTTTCCATAGAACAAACGGCAATAACATTGCCAACGCTGTCACGCATTACCTCAAACTCAATTTCTTTCCATCCTGCAATATAGCGTTCAACAAGTACCTGAGTAATAGGGGAGAGCATTAAGCCGTTTTTGGCAATAACCTCTAATTCCTGTTCGTCATTTGCTACACCGCCGCCGGCACCGCCAAGGGTGAATGCAGGGCGAATGATAACAGGATAGCCGATTTCATTTGCAATTTCCTTTGCTCTTTCGAGAGTTGTAGCAATGTCGCTGGGAACAACTGGCTGATTGATTTTAACCATTGTGTCCCTGAACATCTGTCTGTCCTCAGCCTTGTCAATTGCCTCAGCGTTTGTGCCAAGGAGCTTTATACCCATTTCATCAAGATAGCCGTCCTTGGCAAGCTGCATACCGATTGTTAATCCTGTCTGTCCTCCAAGTCCGCAGAGAATAGAGTCTGGGCGTTCTTTTTCAATAATTCTTTTAACGGTTTCTTCTGTTAACGGCTCCAAATATATGTGGTCGGCAAGAGCCTTGTCAGTCATAATTGTAGCAGGGTTGGAGTTAACGAGTACAACTTCACAGCCCTCGTCTTTAAGAACACGGCAGGCCTGTGCGCCTGCGTAGTCAAACTCAGCAGCCTGTCCGATTACAATAGGACCCGAGCCGATAACAAGTACCTTTTTTATGTCATTATTAAGAGGCATTATTATTATCCTCCATCATATTAATAAATTTGTCAAATATAAACCTTGTGTCAAGGGGTCCTGAGCAAGCCTCAGGATGAAACTGAACAGAGAAAGCCATCTTTTCCTTGTAGTCGATTCCCTCACAGGTTTCGTCATTTGCGTTTATAAAGCTGACAACACCGCCTGCAGCCTCAACAGTTTCATTAACAACTGCGTAGCCGTGGTTTTGTGAGGATATAAAGGTTCTTCCTGTTTCAAGGTTTTTAACAGGCTGGTTAACGCCTCTGTGACCATATTTCAGCTTAGTTGTTTCTGCACCCTGTGACAGTGCTAAAAGCTGATGACCAAGGCAGATTGCGAAAATCGGCTTTTTGCCTACAAGTTTTTTTAGCTCCTCAATAGCGTTAGTGTTTTCTGCAGGATCACCCGGTCCGTTTGAAAGCATGATTCCATCGGGATTAAGTGACAATATATCCTCTGCTTTTGTGTCATACGGTACAACAGCCACATTGCAGCCGCGCTTGTTAAGCTCACGCACAATGTTTTTCTTTGTACCATAGTCAATGAGAACAACATTGTGTTTGTGTTCTTCAGACGCACGCATATAAGGCTTTTGACAGGATACTGTTTTAACTGCCTTTGTGATTTTATATTCCTTGATTTTTTCAATGTCTGTATTGTCAGGATTGCTTGTGATAACAGCATTCATAACCCCTGATTCACGGATAACCTTTGTAAGCTCTCTTGTATCAACATCATAAACACCGACAATGTTATTGTCCTTAAGGAACTTTTCAAGGCTGTAATCACAGCGGAAATTTGACGGATTATCGCAGTACTCACGCACAATGTACGCACTTACAGCACTGCCCTTGCTTTCCATATCCTCATCAATAAAGCCGTAGTTGCCGATAAGAGGGAAGGTTTGTATTACAATCTGACCGAAGTAGCTTGGATCAGTGAGTGTTTCAATATATCCACCCATACCTGTGGTGAATACAAGCTCGCCTAAAATCTCGCCTTTGGCACCAAAGCTTTTGCCTTCAAAAACATCACCGTTTTCAAGGCAAATGTAAATTTTATTGTTCATAATAATTTATCCTATTATAAAAATTGCTGTCTTTTAAATTAATGGATTTTTGCGTTAGGCAAGTAACGATGCATAACGTAAAAAGACATAATTTAGCCTAATAATTTAACAAGCACTGCCTTCTGTGCGTGCAGTCTGTTTTCAGCTTCATCAAAAATTTCGTCTGCGTGTTCCTCAAAGACCTTAGCGGTGATTTCTTCTTCTCTGTGAGCCGGCAGACAGTGAAGCACCATAGCGTCAGCCTTTGCCACAGCCATAACCTCGTCATTAATCTGGAAGTTCTTAAAGATTTTTTCTCTTTCAGCCTTTTCCTCTTCCTGACCCATTGATGCCCATACATCTGTGTAGATAACATCTGCATCCTTGGCACAGGCAAGAATATCATCACTGCACATAAAGTCGCCGTTTTCCTCAGCCCATTTCATAATTTCAGCATCGGGCTTGTATCCGTCAGGGCAGGCAATGGCACAGCTCATACCCATTGTGATTGCACCTACAATAAGACTGTTTGCCATATTGTTGCCGTCACCGATAAAGCAGAATTTTAATCCGTCAAAGCTTTTCTTGTACTCTCTGATTGTCATCAAATCTGCAAGAACCTGGCAGGGGTGACAATAATCAGTCAAGCCGTTGATAATCGGAATTGAGCCGTATTCAGCCAAATCCTCAACCTCTTTCTGCTCAAAGGTTCTGATCATAATACCGTCAAGGTAACGTGAAAGAACTCTTGCAGTATCCTCAACAGGCTCACCTCTGCCGATCTGAAGGTCACGGTTTGAGAGGAAAAGTGCCTGACCGCCAAGCTGGTACATACCTGTTTCAAAGCTTACTCTGGTACGTGTTGAGCTTTTCTGGAATATCATACCAAGAGTTTTTCCCTTAAGGTGATGATGCTCAATACCATGCTTTGTTTCGTATTTAAGCTGGTCAGCTAAGTTAAGAATGTCTAAAATGTCGTGCTGGTTTAAGTCCTGGAGCTTTAACAAATGTTTCATTTTTCAATTACCTCTTTCAGTATTTTTAATCCCTTGTCAAGCTCAGCCTTGCTGATGCTCAATGCGGGTAATAATCTGATTTTATTTTGATGTGCAGTAAGAACAAGCAGTCCTTTTTCAAGACATTTATTAGCTGTTTCTCCTGCATTTCCTGCGGTGAATCCTATCATCAGGCCCATACCGCTTATATTGTCAACACCATCAATTCCTGATAAATAATCCTTTATGTATTCACCTTTTGCCGTAACATCAGCCAGGAATGCATCATCAATTCTTTCAACAATTGAAATTGCACCTGCGGCACAAATAGGATTGCCGCCGAAGGTTGAGCCGTGGCTGCTTGGTGTGACAGTATCATTCAGTTTTTCACCAAACAAAATTGCACCCATTGGCAGACCGCCTGCAATTCCCTTTGCTGTTGAAACAATGTCGGGCTTTATGTCAAAATGCTCATAAGCAAAATACTTACCTGTTCTGCCGTTGCCGGTCTGTACCTCGTCAACAACCATTAAAATATCCTTTTCCTTTGCAAGCTTTTCAATAGCCTTAACAAAGTCATAATCAAGGTTGTTAACGCCGCCTTCTCCCTGAATACACTCAAACATTACAGCGCATACATCATCTGTTGCCATTTCCTTAAGTGCTTCAGTATCATTGGCAGGGCAGTATTTGAATCCCTCCGTGAAAGGTCCGAAATCGGTGTGGAAAACATCCTGTCCTGTGGCAGCAAGTGTAGTAATTGTTCTGCCGTGGAAGGAGTTAACAAGGGTGATAATTGTGCTTCTGCCGTCACCGTATTTATCGTGACTGTATTTTCTTGCAAATTTGATTGCACCCTCATTAGCCTCAGCACCGCTGTTTGAAAAGAAAACCTTTTTCATTCCTGTTTTATTACAGAGCAGCTTTGCAAGCTTGGCACATGGTGAGGTGTAGTAAAGATTGCTGACGTGCTGTAAATTGTCAAGCTGTTCTATAACAGCCTTTTTCCATTCATCATCGGCAATTCCAAAGGCGGTAACACCGATGCCTGAGCCAAAATCAATATATTCCCTGCCGTTCTCATCATACAGTGTTGAGCCTTTGCCCTTTTCAAGAGCTACGTCAAATCTGCCGTATGAGTGAGCAACGTATTCATTATCAAGTTCCTTTGTGTTCACTTCGTCCTCCTATCTTGAACGGAACATCGTTCCCATACCTTCATCTGTAAGAAGCTCCATAAGTATGGAGTGGGGAACACGTCCGTCAATAATAAATGCTTTTTTAACACCCTCTCTGAGAGCCTGTGTCATTGAATCGATTTTTGGAATCATACCGCCGCTGATTATTCCCTCGGAAATAAGTGCAGGTGTGTCGCTGATATAAACTCTGTGAATTAATGTTGAATCATCATCCTTGTCACGAAGAAGACCAACGATGTCTGTCATTGAAATAAGTGCCTCTGCCTTTAAAGCACCTGCAATAGCAGCGGGTGCAGTGTCTGCATTAATGTTGTAGCAGTGACCTTCTTCATCATATCCAAGTGTGGATATGACAGGAATCCAATTGTTGTTAAGTATCTCTTCAACGGCAGTCGTGTCAATATCTGTTATTTCGCCTACATAGCCGTGGCTGTCATCAAGCGGCTTGCATTTTAGCATATTGCCGTCCATACCTGACAGACCAAGAGCGTGACCGCCAAGATTACCAATCTGGCAGACCAAATCTTTGTTTACCTTGCCTGCCAGCACCATCTGTACCACATCAACAGTGTCACTGTCGGTAACTCTTAAGCCGTCAACAAATTTGCTTTCAATCTGCATTGCATTAAGAGTTTTGTTAATAGCAGGACCGCCGCCGTGCACAAGCACAACCTTAATGCCGATTGTGGAAAGAAGAACAAGGTCACGCATTACTGCTTCCTTAAGCTCATCATTAATCATTGCATTGCCGCCGTACTTTACAACAATTACCTTTTTTCTGTACATTTGAATATGCGGCAGTGCATGTGCCAGTATTTCTGCCTTCTGGGCATTATTTATATCCATTATTTTTACCTCTGTGTACTTTTATTTTTCCGTATGGGCGGATATCATCCGTCTGCATTTTTAAGTTCTGTAATCTCCGTTAATCTTTACATAATCATAGGTTAAATCACAACCCCAAGCCTTGGCAGTTGTATCACCATTATTCAGATTAATATCAATATAAATTTCATCGGCAGACAAAATATCTGCTGCAGCTTCCTCGCTGAACTCAACGCCTGCACCATTTCTGCAAACAGTTAATGCTCCTTTTTCACTTCTCAAATCAACATTAACCTTATCAATGTCAAATTCTGCATCTGCATAACCGATTGCACAGAGTACTCTTCCCCAGTTAGCATCCTCGCCAAACATTGCAGCCTTGAAAAGTGAAGAGCAGATAACACTTTTTGCTACTGTAATAGCAGTGTCCAGATCCTTCGCACCGCTGCAAATACATTCAAGCAGCTTTGTAGCGCCCTCGCCGTCCTTTGCAAGCATTCTTGTAAGGTTAGCCATTACCTCATAAAGTGCATTTTTAAAGATTTCGTATTCCTCACCTTCGGCAGTGATTTCCTCGTTGAAGGCTAAGCCGTTAGCCATAATGCACACCATATCATTTGTTGATGTGTCACCATCAATGCTGAGGCAGTTATAGGTTACCTTAACAATATCACTTAGCGCCTTTTGCAGCAGCTCACTGCTGATAGCACAGTCTGTTGTAATAAAATTAAGCGTTGTTGCCATATTCGGGTGAATCATACCCGAACCCTTGGCCATACCGCCAAGATGGCAAACTGCACCGCCGATTTCAAATTCAACAGCATATTCCTTTTTTACGGTATCTGTTGTCATAATTGCAGTTGCAGCCTCAAGGTTTTTATTGTAGCAAAGTCCTTTTGCCAAAATCGGAACAGCCTTTTCAATTGGTTCAATAGGTAAAATCTGTCCTATTACTCCTGTGCTTGCAACAATAACCTGCTCCTGTGGGATGTTCAGTTCATCAGCCACAAGCTCGCACATTCTGTCAGCCTTTTCAACACCATCTGCATTGCAGGTGTTGGCGTTCTTTGAGTTTGCAATAACTGCAATTGCCTTGTTGCCGCTCTTTTCAAGATTAGCCTTTGTAACAAGAATAGGCGCACCCTTTACCTTGTTCTGAGTATATACTGCCGCAGCATTGCAGACAACATCACTTACATATAAACAAATATCATTTTTGTGCTTAATGTCAGGATTGTAGTTATCTACGCTTGGCTTCTTTATTCCGCAATATGTACCACTTGCCTTAAAGCCTTTAGCAGCACATATTCCTCCGTCAATAATTTTCATATTCTTATTCTCCTATGTTAAGTCCTGTTTTTTCGTCAATACCCATTGCAATATTCATACACTGAATTGCAGCACCTGATGCACCCTTGCCAAGATTGTCAAAGCGTGATGTGATGAGTATTCTGTCATCATTACCGTTAATCTCAATTTCCATATCGTCGCGATTTTCAAATGTGTTTGACGCAATCATACTCTCCGTGTATCCGAGCGGACGTACCTTGACAATGTCACTGTCTGCATAATGCTCACTGAACATTTCATAAATATCTTCTTTAGTATATTTTTTATTCATTTTGTCCGTATAAAGCGGAATGCTCACAACCATACCCTGTGGATAATCACAGATAATAGGTGAGAATATCGGGGCTTTAGCTAAGCCGCTGACAGCCTTCATTTCCTTAAGGTGCTTATGCTCCTGTGTTAAAGCATAAAGCCTTGGTGAATCGAGGTCACTGCATCGGTTTTCATCCTCATACTGTGCAATACCTTTTTTGCCTGCACCTGTGTATCCGCTGAGGGCATAGCACACAATGTCATAATCATCATTAATAAAACCGCTTTTTATAAGCGGATAAGCAATTGAATTAAAGCCGCTGGCATAGCAGCCGGGGACTGCAATTCTGTTGCTTGTTTCAATATTTCGTCGGTGCTCATGGCTAAGCTCTGCAAAGCCGTATGCCCAGCCATCAAGAGTTCTGTGAGCGGTTGAGGTGTCAATTATTTTAACATTGTTATTTTCAACAAGTGAAACTGCTTCAATTGATGCTGCATCAGGCAGGCATAAGAAGGTGATGTCACTTTCGTTAATAAGCTTTGCTCGCTCATTAAGGTCCTTTCTTTTTTCAGGGTCTATAAGCAGAAACTCAATATCATTTCTGTTTTCAAATCTATTGTATATTTTTAAGCCGGTGGTACCGTCTTTTCCGTCAATAAAAACCTTTGTCATTTTTGTATATTACTCCAC
>JAIDEF010000259.1 GCA_029054965.1 Eubacterium sp. | reverse complement strand
GAGGAATAACGAGCCACAGTGCTATCCTTGCCAGGGCAATGGGAATACCTGCAGTGCTTTCGGTTGTTGATGCAACACAGCTCATAAAAAATGGTGAAACACTTATTTGTGACGGCTTTAAGGGTAAGGTTTTTGCCAACCCTTCAAAAAGTGAAATAAAAGAATATAAGCTAAAGCAGCAGGAATACCTGAATCAGAAGGAAGCACTCAAAGCATTTATTGACAGGAAAACGATAACCAAAAACGGAATTAAAAAAGCGGTTTACGGCAATATCGGCAAGCCTGAGGATGTGCAGAATATTGTTCAGAACAGCGGTGAAGGTATCGGTCTTTTCCGCACGGAATTTTTATTTATGGACCGTGCCTGCGAGCCTGATGAAGAGGAGCAGTTTGAAGCATACTCAACAGTTGCACGTGCAATGAACGGACGTGAGGTTATAATCCGCACACTTGATATAGGCGGGGATAAGGATATACCCTACCTTCATATCGGCAAGGAGGATAATCCATTCCTTGGTCACCGCGGAATACGCTACTGCCTTGATAATAAAGAGCTCTTCAAGAAACAGATAAAAGCTATACTGCGTGCAGCAGTTTATGGCACAATTAAAATTATGCTTCCGCTTGTCACCTGCCTTGATGAGATAAAAAAAGCTAAACAAATTATTTTTGAGTGTGAAAACGAATTAACTGAAACAGGAATACCCTACCATCCTGTTTCACTTGGAATTATGATTGAAACACCATCGGCTGTACTGATTTCAGATTTGCTGGCAAAAGAGGTTGAGTTCTTTTCAATCGGCACAAATGATCTGACAGGCTACACAATGGCAGTCGACAGAGGTAACTCAAAGGTTAGCGGTCTTTATGATACATTTCAGCCAGCAGTTTTACGTGCTATTGAAATGACAATTAAAAACGCAAAAAAAGAAGGAATACAGGTTGGTATGTGCGGCGAGGCAGCAGCAGATATCCGCCTTATACCATTACTGCTTGAATGGGGACTTGACGAATTTTCCGTAACACCAAGCAGTATATTACAGACACGCAAAGCCATTTGCGAAAATGATGCATAAAAACAAGCAGTATGGTTAATCCCATACTGCTTGTTTTTATGCCTAGTATTATTTTTTCTCACTTCGCATCTTTGCAGCGGTAACAAATCCGCGGAAAAGCGGATGAGGCTTATTGGGTCTTGACTTGAACTCAGGGTGGAACTGCCCTGCAACAAACCACGGATGCTCAGGAATTTCGACCATTTCAACAATATGATTATCAGGTGATGTACCTGCAAAAATCATACCATGCTTCAAAAGCTCTGACCTGTAATCGTTATTTACCTCATATCTATGACGATGACGCTCATAAATCATTGATGCACCATACAGCTCATACGCTTTTGACTCGGGATTCAATGTGCAAGGATACTGACCAAGGCGCATTGTACCGCCCATATCGGTAACATCCTTCTGATCAGGCAGAATATCAATAACAGGATATTTTGTCTGCGGATTGATTTCGGCAGAGTTGGCACCATCAAGTCCGAGCACATTGCGTGCATACTCAATAATAGCAATCTGCATACCAAGACAAATACCGAGATATGGAATACCATTTGTTCTGGCGAACTCGCAGGCTCTTATTTTACCTTCGATACCTCGTGAGCCGAATCCTCCCGGCACAAGGATACCGTCCATATCGCCAAGGATTTCAGCAGCATCAGCATCTCCCTCAAGGCTTTCACTGTCAATCCAGTGAATATCAACCGCACTTCCTGTGGCAATTCCGCCATGCTTTAATGCCTCATTAACAGAAATATATGAATCATGAAGCTCAACATATTTGCCGACCATACCGATTTTAACCGTCTGCTTTGGATGTCTTAATGCATTGAGCATTTCTGTCCAGTCTGTCAAATCGGCTTCGCCGCATTCAAGACCAAGCTTTTTAATAACAACCTCGTCCATTTTCTGCTCGTGAAGCATCATCGGAACTGCATAGAGAATATCGCAGTTATTATTTTCAATAACACATTCCTTGTCAACATTACAGAAAAGTGCAATTTTATTTTTAATATCATCAGTCAGCGGATGCTCGGTACGGCAAACGATAATATCAGGGTGAATACCAAGAGAAAGCATTTCCTTTACAGAATGCTGAGTAGGCTTTGATTTAAGCTCATCAGATGCGGCAAGATAAGGCACAAGCGTAACATGAATAAACAGACAATTCTCTCTGCCAACATCAACAGCAAACTGTCTTATTGCCTCAATAAAAGGCTGTGACTCGATATCACCGATTGTTCCGCCGATTTCAACAAAGCATACATCTGCTCCGCTTTCGGCATTTTTAGAAATATAGCGCTTGATTTCGTTAGTAACATGCGGAATTATCTGTATAGTCTGACCGCCGTAAACACCCTTTCGCTCATCGCTTATAACCTTCCAGAACACTCTGCCGCTTGTGAGGTTTGAATTCTGAGAAAGGCTTTCATCAATAAATCGTTCGTAGTGGCCCAAATCCAAATCGGTTTCAGCTCCGTCGTCGGTAACAAATACCTCGCCGTGCTGAACAGGGTTCATCGTACCGGGGTCAACATTTAAGTAAGGGTCCAATTTCTGTGCAGTGACCTTTAAGCCCCTTGCTTTAAGCAAACGTCCTAAGGATGCAGCGGTAATGCCCTTACCAAGTCCCGAAACTACACCGCCTGTTATGAATATGTATTTTGTGTTCAATCTGACCACTCCCTTATAAAAAATATATTAAGGGGATTTAAAATCCTCTTTATCAGCCCTTGACTGCTGTGCAGGTTACTCTTACGCCAAGCTTCTTAAGCAGGCTTTCATCAACCTGTGACAGCATAACAGAGGAATGCATTTCACAGTTTTCAAGCTTTTCAAGCTGTTCAAGTGCCAGCTTTGCATTGCTGTCGGTGACTGCTGAAACAGAAAGTGCAATCAGCACCTCATCTGTGTGAAGACGTGGATTTTTATTGCGAAGATGATTTATTTTAAGCTCCTGTATAGGCTTGATAACCTCAGGCAGCAAAAGTAAAACATCATTATCAATATTTGCAGTATGCTTAAGTGCGTTAATGAGCATTGCCGATGCACATCCCAATAAATCAGAGGTCTTGCCTTTAATGATTGTACCGTCATTAAGCTCAATCGCCGCTGCAGGTGCACCTGTTTCCTCAGCCAGCTCCTCTGCCGCCTTGGCACAAAGTCTGTTCTCAACAGTCAATCCTGCATTGTTCATAAGAAGCTCCAGCTTGTAAATCTCGTCCTTCTTTGCTCCACCCTTCAGTGTGTTGCAGCAGGCATGATAATAGCGTCTTATAATCTCCTGTCTTGAAGCCTCACTCACGGCCTCATCATCAAAAATACAATTGCCCGCCATATTAACACCCATATCTGTCGGTGACTTATACGGACACTTTGAATAAATCTTTTCAAAGGTTGCTTTGAGTACAGGAAAAATTTCAACATCTCTGTTATAGTTAACTGTTGTTTCACCATACGCTTCAAGATGCCAAGGGTCAATCATATTAACATCATTAAGATCAGCAGTTGCTGCCTCATAGGCAATATTGACAGGATGACCCAACGGAATATTCCATATCGGGAAGGTTTCAAACTTTGCATAGCCTGCTTTAATTCCACGCTTATTCTCCTGATAAAGC
>JAIDEF010000258.1 GCA_029054965.1 Eubacterium sp. | reverse complement strand
CTTCCTCTTCTTCAGAAGCTTCAGGAAAATATTTGCAAACTTCATCAAGCATATCTCCTGTTCCGTGACCATGAGCAGCAGAAACTGCAAATGGATCACCAAGACCAAGATTATAAAACTCATAAAAATCAGGATCAGGATCACCGATACTGTCACACTTATTTACGCACAGAACTATCGGCTTACCGCTCTTCTGAAGCATTGCAGCAACCTCATAGTCACTGGCAACAACACCATCACGGACATTTGTTACAAAAATTATTACATCTGCAGTTTCAATAGCTATTTCAGCCTGAGAACGCATCTGACTTAGAATAATATCACTGCTTTCAGGCTCAATACCGCCTGTATCAACAAGCAGAAACTTATGACTGAGCCACTCGCAATCACCATAAATTCTGTCACGGGTCACACCCGGTGTATCATCAACAATCGAAAGCCTTGTACCTATTAACTTATTAAAAAGAGTCGACTTGCCTACATTAGGTCTGCCAACTACCGCAACAACAGGTTTTGCCATAGCTAATATACCTCTATATAATTACGCTCATAAAAAGCATAAAACTAAATTAATAAATCCCAGTGGATACAACAAGTATGCACCGGGATTTTTAACCATGATCCGGGCGAAAAAGAAAGATTCACTTTCTCGGCATAGTTCGCCCCAATTTCACACAGAAAGTTATAAGTAAATTATGCTTCTTCCTTAGCAATAACTTCTCTGCCGCCATAGTAGCCGCAGTTGCCGCAAACTTTATGAGATACAGCATATCCGCCGCAGTTAGGGCACTTTACAAGTGTAGGAGCATCCATCTTCCAAACGCTTGATCTTCTCTTATTCTTTCTTGCCTTTGATGTTTTTCTTGCTGGTACTGCCATTTTAATAGCCTCCTTTATTATAATAAAGCATTTATTCATTATCAAGCAATTGCAGCAGTGCCGCCATTCTGGGGTCGACATCACCCTTGCAATCACATTTATTGACATTTAGATTTGTTCCGCATTTCGGGCATAGACCCTTGCATTCATCACTGCAAAGTATCTTTGAAGGAAGAGATAACGAAATCTCTTCATTAACCAGTTCATCCAAATCAAGAATCTGATTGTCAACTACAATATAATCATCGTCATTGTCAATATTCTGCAGTTCTTCAACAATAATTTTATTAACTGTAATTGTGAAATCTTTTTCTATTTCATCTGCGCATCTGTCACATAAACCATAAAATCTAAATTCAATTTTAAGGTCAAGATAAAGCACATCAGCCTTTGAATAAAGCCTGCCTTTAATACTTACAGGCTCCTTAATAGGATTATAAGAACTGTAAATTAAATTGCTTAAATCAAGCGTATAGTCAATCGACAGGCTGTCCCGCTCTCCGTTAAGCAAGTTAATAAGGTTAATTTTCACAAAATCACCTCGCACAAGACACTTTTACGTGTACCTTAGTATTATATATATAAGGGGGCAC
>JAIDEF010000257.1 GCA_029054965.1 Eubacterium sp. | reverse complement strand
TGTAATTATTTTAAATCCGAATTTTATTAAAAGTGATGAAATTACGTCACTTCAGAGCGAGGATCAGTATGAGCCTTCCATGGCACTTGACGGCGGCAGTGACGGACTTGATTTTTATAGAATTATAAATGATAAATGGGCACATAAGCTTTTGACTGATGGTATGCTTTTTCTTGAAATAGGCAATGATCAGGGAGAAAGCATTTTGGATGTGCTTGGTAATTTTAAAAATATTAAAGTATTAAAGGATATGTACGGCAATGACCGAATGGTTGCTGCTGAAAGAAAGGAGAAATGATATGCTTTCTGTTTTGACATATATAAGAGAGGGAATGTATTTTGAAGCGATTATATCAATCATTTCAAAAGCCTTTGTTGTGTTTTGCTGTTTGCCGATACACGAACTTGCTCACGGCTTAGTTGCCAATAAGTGCGGTGACCATACGGCAAAAGCACAGGGAAGATTAACAATAAATCCCTTTGCACATCTTGACCCGATAGGTACAATTATGATATTCTTATTTGGTATAGGTTATGCAAGACCGGTACCGGTTAATCCTGCAAAGCTTAAGCACCCAAGAAGGGATATGGCTTTTATCGCATTGGCAGGTCCTGCTTCAAATTTCATAATAGGCTTTGTATGTATATTTATCTATTATGCACTTTTTAGGTTTTTGCCGACGAGCGTTACATCAAATGCAGTATGCTATTTCTTCAGCTTTGCTGCAAGTGTAAATGTTTCTCTTGCTGTGTTTAATATGCTGCCTATTCCGCCTCTTGACGGCGCAAAGGTTCTCGGCTCTGTGCTTCCCGATAAGATTTATTTTAAAATTATGCAGTATGAAAGATATATTATGATTGGCTTGATGGTGCTTTTATTCCTTGGCGTATTCAGCAGAATAATCAGTGCTGTTTCAGGATTTATGATTAATATTATTTCAATTATTCCCAAATTGATTTTCTTTGGAGTTTAAATGGAAAAGTTAAGCTATAAAATTGATGTGTTTGAAGGACCTATGGATCTCCTTTTACACCTCATTTCAAAGCATAAACTGAATATAAATGATATTCCTATTGTCGAGCTTGTTAATCAGTATGTTGATTATGTCCGCCAGATGCAGGAGCAGGATTTTGATGTTGCAGGTGAATTCCTCGAAATGGCGGCAAGACTTATTTATATCAAAACTGTTTCTCTGCTGCCAAAGCATGAGGAAGCTGAGATATTAAAAAAAGAGCTTACAGGCGAGCTTATTGAATATCGTGACTGTAAGCTGATGGCAGAAAAGCTTTCAAAACAGACCGATGGCTTTAACCGCTTTGTCCGTCCTGCAGGCGAAGGTTTTGTAAACTATGACTATGAGCGTTTTCACGAGGGTGAGGAGCTGCTCAGTGCATACATTAGTGCTGCCGGCAGGGGCAAACGCAGACTTCCACCGCCTCTTGACAGCTTTAAGGTGATTGTAGCGAAAAAATTTGTTGCCGTTGCCACTAAGGTAAGCACAGTAATGCGTAAGCTGTGGAGCGGTAAAAAGGTTAAATTTTTAAATCTTTTCAGCGATGCACAGACCAAGAGCGATATGGTTGCAACATTTCTTGCAGTTCTGGAGCTTGCTAAAACAAAAAAGATTACAATTGAGGGTGAAATGCAAAACCCGACAGTACAAATTGTTAACGAGGTAAATGATATTGAACAGTAATAATGTTCTGGCATCGCTGGAGGCAATGCTATTTGCTGCAGGTGACCCTGTTGAGCCTGCAAAGCTTGCCGAGGTGCTTGATATAGATGTTGAAAATGTAATAAAAATGCTGGGGCATCTTGAGGCTGATTATGACGAACGAGGCAGCGGAATAAGATTAATCCGTGTTGACGGTAAATATCAGCTTTGTACCAGAGAGGAATACAGCGAGGCGGTCAGGGGACTTCTTGAAATAAAAAAGAATACCCCTTTAAGTCAGGCTGCTTTTGAGGTGCTTGCCATTGTTGCCTATAACAAAACGGTTACCCGCTCATTTATTGAGCAAATTCGCGGAGTTGACTGC
>JAIDEF010000256.1 GCA_029054965.1 Eubacterium sp. | reverse complement strand
ATATATATTTATTTTATTAAAAATATCTGTTATAATATTATAAATATGACTAAAAGAATACTGCAAAGGAGGGTGAATATGAAAAAGGTTAAAATTCTTTTACTTATGTTAGTAATATGCTTAACCTTTTCAGGATGCAGCAGTTTTCGTATTTCCAGCATTGATGATTTGATTACGCCGGTTTCACCCAGTGGTGATGATGCAGGTATTCTTGCCGCTGTTAATGAGTACTCAAAGGGCGGCTATTCAATTAAAATTCCTTCGTCAGGAAAATATACAACATCTTTTATTCTTCATGATTTGAATGGCGATGGTAATGATGAGGCGATTGCTTTTTTTGAACAGAATGACAACCTTGGCAAGGTCGATATGGCTGTACTTAGCAAGGCTGACAGTTCATGGCGTGTTATTGATAATATTACAGGTGAGGGTGTTGATGTTAACTCTGTTGATTTCAGCGACCTGAATAGTGACGGAACTGAAGAGATAATTGTCTGCTGGGGAATTATTTCAAAATCCACAACATCAAATCTATGTGTTTATTCGACAGATAACAGCTTAAAGCTTAACCTTGTGACTGATTCGATTACAGCGGGTGAGTTTATTTCTGCTGATATCAACAGTGACGGTTCAAATGAGCTTTTGGTTTTCAATTTCGGCAGCTATTCTGAATCACCTAAGGCAGAGCTTTATTCTCTTTCAGCAGGCAGTAAAAAGCTGATAGGTGAAACAAAGCTTGACAGCTCAATAATATCGTTCTCAAAAATCACCTGCGGCAAGACTGACGAGGGAATGAGTGTTTTTGCTGATGCAATCAGAGCGAACGGTGCTTCAATGGTTACAGAGCTTCTCTGCTGGTCAGATTACTATGATTCAATTATTTCACCATTTTATAGTTATTCAACAGGCAGAACAACCGAAACATCACGCGATAATATGATAACAAGCCGTGATATCAATGGTGACGGTGAAATTGAAATACCTGTTGATAAATCTGTGTCGGGTTTGCCTGACGGAGTGACAGCACAAAGCTGGGTGGGCTATGAAAGCACTGTGCTTAAGCACAGGTCCTATTCATATGCGGTAAAAAGCGACGGATATCTGATAGTGCTTGATGATGAACTTTTCTCAAAGGCATATGTTCAGTACGACAGCACAAAAAGACAGCTTGACATAACAGACGGCAAGGATAAGGCTTTCAGTATTATTACTGTTATGAGAACAGAGTATAACAGTAATGATTTCAGCGGTTATACTGAAATCAGCAGTGATTCCGGTTTGGTTTATCTTTGCAGTGTAAGCAATAATTCAAAAATTAATGTTACAGTTGATGATGTTAAAAATATATTCAGAGCTTATTGATTGGAGGAAGTGTTATGAAAAAAGTATTGGTAGCAGAGGATGAAGAATCCATCAGAGAGTTTATTGTTATTAATCTTACCCGCAGCGGTTATGAGGTTGAGCAGGCTGAAAACGGTGCTGTTGCTCTTGAAAAATTTATGAGTGACGAGTCAGCTTATGATGTGGCTGTTCTTGATATTATGATGCCTGAGCTTGACGGACTTACTGTTTGTAAGGAGCTGAGAAAGCGTTCATCGGATTTAGGTATTATTATGCTCAGTGCAAAAACACAGGAGATGGACAAGGTTACAGGTCTGCTTTTCGGTGCTGACGATTATGTTACCAAGCCGTTTTCTCCAAGTGAGCTTATGGCAAGGGTTGACGCAGTTTATCGCCGTGTTGAAATGACAAGGGGCTTCAGAAAAAATGATACCACAGGTGATGCAATTATTCTTGATGAATTTGAGCTTAATCTGCGTAACAGAACCTTAGCTAAAAACGGTGAGCTTATTGAGCTTACACAGGTTGAATTCCAGATTATTGAGCATTTCTTTAAAAATCCAAATGCTGCTCTTTCAAGAACAGAGATTCTTAAAACAGTATGGGGTGCCAATTATTTCGGCGATGAAAAAATTGTTGATGTTAATATCCGCCGTCTCAGAATGAAAATTGAAACAAATCCATCAAACCCAACAAGAC
>JAIDEF010000255.1 GCA_029054965.1 Eubacterium sp. | reverse complement strand
ATCCAGATTTTTTCCTCATCTCTGCTGAAAACCAAGCCGTTTTCAACATTTTCAAGAAGTTTTCGGAATCTCTCCTCATGCTCCTTTTCTATTTTTGCCACTGAGTCAAAAAGAAAAGCGATGTGGTCAAAGCCTTCCTCCTTTGCTTCTTCAGCAAAGGTTTTATACATATTTGTCCACTCATAATTTTCACCGTCAGCCGCATCACCTAAATTAGTTGCAGTGTCACTGATTTCGCCGCCGTTTAAAAGCTTAAACCAGATTTCAGCGTGCTCCTGCTCGTTGTGTGCTGTTTCTCGGAAAATTTCTGCAATCTGTTCAAAGCCGTCCTTTTCTGCTTTTCCTGCAAAGTAGGTGTATTTGTTTCTTGCCTGGCTTTCGCCTGCAAAGGCTGCAAGCAGATTAGCCTGTGTTTTTGTGCCTTGTAAATCTTTCAAAAAGACCACTCCATTCTATAATCCTAGTCTTTTTATTTTTGACACAATTTCCACAAATATACACCATGCTGCCTGAAAAATAACAATATTAACGGGAGTTATCTGGCTTATTCCGCCGAGGATTGCCAGCATTGTAACAAGACCTATGCCCATCGCAGAGCCAAAAGTAATTAAAACACTTAAAAGCTTCCTTGTTTCTTCAAGATTTTCTGCTGCTGCCATTGCCGATACAAATCCCAGAGCAGAGCCGTTGTGAATAACATAGGCAGGTGATTTTTCAACGCACATATCAGAATATTTTTCAAATACTCTTGCGTTTGAGGAGTTCATTACTCTGATAAAGCCGTCCGGCAGTGAAAACAGCTCAGCGATACTTTCGTCATTAATGAACGGATCGGCACTTTTAACCAGTACGGTAATGCCGCTTTTTTCAAGACGGCGAAGTGTTTTTTTCAGTTTTGGGTCAGCACTGTAGGATACTACAAACATTGCCATAATCTGACCGGTAACTGCCAGGTAAAGAATTTTTCTGCCCTTGCGTGTGTATTTTTCCTCAAATTCCTCTTTAGGAACCTGAACACCATGGTGAATAAGTAAATCTCTCGTTCCGACTAATATCTTTTTTCTGTAAATCCAGGCTGATGTGCCAAGCCTGTCCTCATAAACAACACCGTCAACATCGGGCAGTATTGTCTGTTTGCCGATGATAACATCATCAAAAACATATGAAAGGGGACTTTTTGTTTTCATAATTACAGCAGCGGTTTTTAAAATAACATCATCAGCCTTTGCACCGTTAAAGGTTTTGATGCCGTGAATTTCGCAACTGTTTTTGCCGAATAAATCCTGTGCTTCAATAACAATTGCGTTAGCGTTGTTAACCATTACAGCACCCTCAAAGCCATTAATCATAGCACCGTTGTTCTTCAAAATTTTTGATATTCCTAAAAGGGCACTGTTTGTGTTGAAGATTGAGATTGTAGGCAGTGATATGCAAAGAGCACACATACTGATATTAAGACCGATATGCCAGTCGCCATTGATTATTGAAAATACTGCAAAAAGAATTATGCTCAGCACAAGCATTACCATACCTGAGGTTTTGGCAATTTTATCGGCAGGCTCGTCACTGCAGCTTATGTCGAGAAAGTTAGTTGAAAAATCCGTTTTAATACTTGTTTTCAGGTTTGGCTCACCTGATAATAAGCCTCTGCTTATTATTGTTGCATCAACAGTGTTAACAATAGTTTCAACTGTATATTTTTCATCCTGATTGATTAAATATTCAAAATTATCTATTATTCTAAGTGTCAATAGATATTTGCCGAAGTTGGTCATTAAAAATGCAAATGCCATTACAAGAGGCAGAGCAATTCCGTCAGAAATATATAAATTTGAATCGGCTGCAAGCAGTATGGTATGAACAAGAACAAGAATGCTTGCTATTGAAATCGGAAAGCTGTAGTTAATGCCTTTAGACAGCTTAAAGCCAAATATAATATTTTTCATATTTACTGCAAGCAGCAGTATGTATAAAACAAGCTGAGTTATAAGATATGCAGTGTAGTCAAGCAGAAAGCTCGGCATATATGCACTGTCCTTGAATATTGCCAGAAGCAGCAGAGGTATTGCTATAACAGCCGTTAATGAGCCTTTCAGGGTAAAGGAGGATTTGGAGGCGAAAAGCTTTTCCATAAAGGCTGTTTTGTCATCATCACGTCTGTATTCATTTTTAACTGCCGACTGCTTGTCCCCGCTTATGTTATCGGGGCTGAAAAGTCTGAACTTGTTAACCTTTTCCTGTCTGCGCTGTTTTAATTGCTTTTCGGCAATTTCCTCATCAATTTTTGCGATTTTGTCTGTTGAATCCTCAAAGCCTTCAAGTACAATCTGGTCTGATTCATCACTGTTGTAGTCTTCCTCCGTTCTTGGACTCTGACTGCTTGCGAATGAAATTTTAGTGTGCTCCAGTTCGTCAACCGCAACTATTGTGGGTATTTCCTGTAAATCAGATGTTTTGTCAAATCTTGATTTGCTTTTTATTGTTGCAGGACGCTCCATGATTTCAGGCGGAGTTTTTGAATATAACGGCTCGCTCGGTGTGTTTTTAAAGAAGCTTTTTTTGGTGCTGTTTACATTTGGTATAACATTTGTTTTTTCATTTATCTGAACAGCCTTTGTTTTTTGGTCTACAACCTTTGTTTTGCCGTCGTTATACGCAGCCTTTACTGCATGACTGTCAACAACTGCGGTTTTTTCTTTTTTGTCAGTATTGCAGTCAGACTTTGTTTCAATCTGTTTTGGAATGTCTTTTCCTGCATTTTCTTTTATTTCTTCTATTGCAGACTGTGCTTTTTCTACTGTTTTTTTTCTTATTTCTTCAGCCTGCTTAATTATCTCGTCAATTGATAAATTCTCGCTCATATTCACCACTTAAAGTCCAAGTCTTTGTTTTGTAATTTCGTACATTATTATTCCTGCTGCAACTGATGCGTTAAGAGAGTTAACCTTTCCGCACATAGGCAGAGCAACTGTTACATCACATTTTTCTTTGATAAGTCTGCCTACACCCTTGCCTTCGTTGCCGATAACAAGTGCACAACCACCTGAAAAATCAGTTTTACACCAGGGCTGTCCGTCCATATCAGCACAGTAAACCCATATGTTTTTCTTTTTCAGCTCCTCAATAGTTGATGCAAGATTGCTCACTCTTGCAACCTTCATATATTCAAGAGCACCGCATGATGTTTTTGCAACTATGAAATTAAGTCCTACATTTCTTCTTTTCGGAATTATAATTCCGTGAGCACCGCAAGCCTCGGCACTTCTAATGATTGCACCGAGGTTATGACTGTCTTCAATTTCATCACAGATAATAATAAAG
>JAIDEF010000254.1 GCA_029054965.1 Eubacterium sp. | reverse complement strand
TAATTATAGTGTCAAGAGCAATAGAGGTTTTACCTGTCTGTCTGTCACCGATTATCAGTTCACGCTGACCTCTGCCGATAGGGAACATTGAGTCGATTGACAAAATGCCTGTTGCAAGCGGAGTATCAACACTTTTACGCTGAACAATTGAAGGAGCAGGCTGTTCAATCGGTCTGTAATCCTCAGCAGCAATATCACCCTTGCCGTCAATAGGCTCACCGAGAGCATTTACAATTCTGCCGATAAAACCGCTGCCCACAGGAACACCTGCATTTTTATGTGTTCTTTTAACCTTAGAGCCCTGATGAATACCCGCATCACCCGCAAAAAGAATAACACCAATCTGATGCTTCTTAATATCCTGAACCATACCTTTAATGCCATTGTCAAAAACAACAATTTCACCATACATTGCATGGTCAAGACCGTGAACAGCTGCGATGCTGTCCCCGACTCTTATAACAGTGCCGATTTCCTCACCGTCATATTTATGTTCAAAATCCTTGATATCCTGTCTTAAAACAGAAATAACGGATTCATTATCAACAGAGCTTTCACGGGCTTTCTTCATAACCTGTGTCTTGATTTTCTCAAGCTTTGTTTTCAAACTGAAATCAAATTCCTTGCTGTTAACCCTGATGATAAAACCGCCTATAAGGCTGTCATCATTAACAATTGTTATTTTAGCCTCGCCTGCATTTTCCTCCTTGCAAACAAAAGCTTTAATACCCTCAAGCTGCTCATCATTCGGCGGAGTTGTGCAATAAACCGTGGCATTGGCAATATTATTTTTTTTATCAATCTCATTGATATATGCACATAATACTTTCTCAAGCTGAGCTGAACTGCCCTCTGCTGCAAGCTCTGCAATAAAAGCTCTTACAGAAGGTGCAAATAAATCATCAATAACCGCACATTTCTCACCCTGTGTAACATTCGGGTTATCAAGAATCTGCACAAGCTCATCACTTGAATTAAATATTTTCAGCGCATCCTCAAGAGCTGAAACACTGACATTGGAAGAAAGCAGTGCTTCAAGATATTTGTCAATATTATGAATCATTAATCATCACTGCTTTCATTTAAAAATTTGTCATAAATGCTGCTGTCAATTTCAGCCGAGGATTTCTCACCTACAACCTTAGCAGCAGTTTCCATAGCAAGCTGAGCAATACCCTCCTTGACAGAAAGACGCGCCTTTTCTGTTTCGGCATCCGCTGCCTTGCGTGCATCGGATTTTATTCTGTCTGCATCACTCTGAGCTCGGTTTACAATCTTATCATACTCTGCCTTTGCATCTGCTCTGGCATCAGTGATAATCTGTTTTTTCTCATCCTCAACACCTGCAAGCTCAGACTCATATTGGTTTTTTAATAAATCAGCCTGTTCCCTTGCATTTTCAGCATCCTTGAACTGATTGTCAATCATTTCCTGTCTTTGTGTCAGTATCTTCTTAATCGGCTTAAAAAGAAGAAATCTCATAAGCACAAAAAATAAAATAAGATTGATAATTGTCCAAAGAAAATTCAAGTCAAATTTTAACATTTAACTGTTTCCTTTCATAAAACACTTGTTATTTCAGCAATACTATAATAAGAATAGCACCGATAAGACCGTAAATCGCAGTAGCCTCTGAAAGAGCTGCACCAAGAATAAGTGTTGTCTGAATTTTACCTGCCATTTCAGGCTGACGAGCCTGAGCCTCAACTGCCTTGCCTGTTGCGATACCGATACCTATACCTGCACCGATACCAACCAATACTGCAATACCTGCACCAATTGCTATTAATCCCATAATTTTTCTCCTTAAAACCATTAAATATTTATTATTAAATCAAGCATTTTTTGCTTTCTTTGCTTTTTTAGCCTTTTTCTTAAGCTTTCTTTTCTTCTTCTCTTCCTCATCCTCAACAGCTTCCTGAATATAAAGTGCAGTAAGAAATACAAAGATGTATGCCTGCAAAAGTCCGTCAAACAAATCAAAATACAGACTGAACACCATAGGAAGCACATAAGGTACGACAGCTTTTATAAGCTCCATAATTGTAAAGGCTGCAATAATATTACCGAAAAGTCGCATACAAAGTGAAAGCGGCTTTGTAAACACCTCTAAAATATTAATCGGAGTTATAACCCATATGGGCTTGGTAAGTGCTTTCAGTCTGCCAAGAACACCCTTTTCTTTAAATGAACAATATTCCACAAGCACAATGCTTGTCAATGCCATGGCTGCAGTTACCTGCATACTCTTTGTTGGCGGCTTAAATCCAAACAAGCCAATCATATTTGAAGTACCGATAAATAATGCCATACTCATAAGCCAGGGAATATGCTTTTCAACCTTTTCGCCCATAATTCCCTTAAAAAAGCCCTCAGCCTTTTCATAGCAAAGCTCCAAAATCTGCTGACGTTTTGATATTTTACCGGTGACCTTTAAATTTCTTGTTAAGATTATTGCCAACACAGAAAGCACTGCTATTATTATCCACGACACAACAGTGGCTTCATCAAAGCCGATTTTAACACCGCCAATATTAAAGCTGAACACCTCTTCAATATTAAGCTGCTCCGTTAACTCGTGCTGCAAATCAAGCTTAGCGTTAATTGGACTAATCGTTACTGTCACCCCCATTTTTCTTTCATTGCCTAAGAT
>JAIDEF010000253.1 GCA_029054965.1 Eubacterium sp. | reverse complement strand
AAGAGATAGCTGAAAATCTCACCGCAGGCACGCCCTGGACTCTGAGGTGACACGCCCCCGGTGATATTACTAAAAAATGCTATTTTGATGATATGATTAAGGGCAAAATTGAAATGCCTGAAAATGTTATTGACGTTGTTCTGCTTAAAACAGATGGTATTCCTACATATCATTTTGCACATGCAGTTGATGACCATTTGATGAGGACAACTCATGTTTTCCGCGGTGATGAATGGATTGCATCTGTTCCGCTGCATTTACAGCTTTTTAAATTGCTTGGCTTCAAGCCTGTTAAATATGCACACGTTGCTCCTATTATGAAGGAGGAAAACGGCGGTAAAAGAAAGCTTTCAAAGCGTAAGGACCCTGAGGCAGCAGTTACCTTCTATGCAGAAGAGGGCTATCCTAAGGACAGCGTGAATGAATATGTGATGACCATTGCCAACTCTAACTTTGAGGATTGGCGCAGAGCGAATAAGGATGCAGGTCTGGATAAATTTCCGTTTAATCCTAAAAAAATGTCCGTTTCAGGTGCACTGTTTGACATTGCAAAGCTGACAGACGTTTCTAAAAATGTTATCAGTATGATGACAGCCGAGAATGTTTTTGAGCAGTCATATGAGTGGGCTAAGGAGTATAATCAGCAGCTTGCTTCACTTTATGAGCAGGACAAGGCTTATGCAACAGAAGTGCTTAACATTGACCGCGGCAACAAAAAGCCGAGAAAGGATATAGCTAAGTGGAGTGATATTCCTGACTATATAAGCTATATGTATGATGAAACCTTTAATGAAAACTATGAGCTTGCAGGCAATGCGACACCTGAATTAGCAATTGCGGTTTTAGAGCGTTATAAGGATATTGTTGATGTTAACGATGACAAGGAAACGTGGTTTGAAAAAATCAAATCGCTTTGTGAGCCTGTGGGCTGCACACCGAATGTTAAGGAATTCAAGCAGAATCCCGATGCGTTCAAGGGTCATGTCGGTGATGTTTCAACAATCATCCGTGTTGCATTGACAGGCAGAACAAATACACCTGACCTTTGCTCAATCACAGCACTGCTGGGCAGTGACAGAGTGGCAAAAAGAATTGAAAATGCAATCAACTATTATAAGGAGGAGAAATAATGTCTTAAGAAATAATCAAGGAAGATGAAAAGGAAATTACATCAAT
>JAIDEF010000252.1 GCA_029054965.1 Eubacterium sp. | reverse complement strand
ATCGCAGCACTTGCAGGTGTCGAAGTACCTGAGGAAACCAAAATTCTTATCGGTGAGGTTGAAAGCGTTGACATCAGCGAGGAATTTGCTCACGAAAAGCTTTCACCAGTTCTCGCTATGTATAAGAGCGAAAACTTTGAGGATGCACTTAACAAGGCAGAGCAGCTTGTTGCTGACGGCGGTTACGGTCACACATCTTCAATTTATCTTAACGAAACAACCGAGAGAGAAAAGATTAACACCTTCGCCGCAAGAATGAAGACCTGCCGTATTCTTGTTAACACACCATCATCACACGGCGGTATCGGTGACCTTTACAACTTTAATCTTGCACCGTCACTCACACTTGGCTGCGGCTCATGGGGTGGTAACTCTGTATCAGAAAATGTTGGTGTTAAGCACCTTCTGAATATCAAAACCGTTGCAGAAAGAAGGGAAAATATGCTTTGGTTCAGAGCACCTGAAAAGGTTTATATCAAAAAAGGCTGTCTGCCTGTTGCTCTTGATGAGCTTGGCACAGTATTAGGCAAGAAAAAGGTATTCATTGTAACCGACTCATTCCTTTACAACAACGGATACACAAAGCCAATCACAGATAAGCTCGACTCAATGGGCATTGTTCACTCAACATATTTTAATGTTGCACCGGACCCGACACTTGCTTGCGCTAAAGAAGGCGTTGCACAGATTAATGCTTTCCAGCCTGACTGTATTATTGCAGTAGGCGGCGGCTCTGCAATGGACGCAGCTAAGATTATGTGGGTACTTTATGAGCACCCGGAAGCTGATTTCTTTGATATGGCAATGAGATTTATGGATATCCGCAAGAGAGTTTACACCTTCCCTAAAATGGGTGAAAAGGCTTACTTTATTGCTATCCCTACATCTGCAGGTACAGGCTCAGAGGTAACTCCTTTTGCAGTTATTACAGATGAAAAGACAGGTACTAAGTATCCGCTTGCTGACTACGAGCTTATGCCGAATATGGCAATCGTTGATGCTGACCTTCATATGAATGCACCAAAGGGCTTAACCTCAGCATCAGGTATTGACGCTGTTACCCATGCACTTGAGGCATACGCTTCAATGATGGCAACAGAATACACCGATGGTCTTGCTGTTGAGGCTCTTAAGAATATTTTTGAATACCTTCCAAGAGCATATGACAACGGTCCTAACGACCCTGTCGCAAGAGAAAAAATGGCTAACGCTGCAACTATGGCAGGTATGGCATTCGCTAACGCCTTTCTTGGTATTTGCCACTCAATGGCTCACAAGCTTGGTGCATTCCATCACCTTCCTCATGGTGTAGCCAACGCTCTTATGATTAACTATGTGCTTGAGTTCAATGCTGCAGAGGTACCGACAAAGATGGGCACCTTCAGCCAGTATGATTATCCAAAAACACTTGCACGCTATGCTCAGATTGCTGATGCATTAGGTGTTAAGGGTAAGACTGATGAGGATAAGCTTAATGGTCTTATGAAGAAGATTGACGAGCTGAAAGAGCATTGCGGCATTAAAAAGAGCATTAAGGAATACGGCGTTGACGAGCAGTATTTCCTTGACACCCTTGATGATATGGTTGAGCAGGCATTCGACGATCAGTGCACAGGCGCTAACCCAAGGCTTCCGCTTATGAGCGAAATCAAGGATATGTACCTTCGTGCATACTACGGCAAATAATCCACTTGAATAAGATGTATTATTCATTTATAATATACAGGGGGTGTCTTTATGGCAACTATTATTGAAAAACAAGAGCATAAGGTAATTTATCGTGAGGGCGACAAGCTTGTTAAGGAATTTGACAGCACCTTCACAAAGGCAGCGGTTTTGAATGAGGCCCTGAACAACGCAAGAGTTGAGGAAACAGGGCTCAAAATTCCAAAGCTGCTCGACGTTAAAAAAACTGAAAACGGCTGGGCTATCACAAGAGAATATATCGAGGGTGAAACACTGTCGGATTTAATGAAGAAAAATCCTGAAAAGGCTGACGAGTACCTCGACAAATTCGTTGACCTTCAGCTTGAAATTCATTCAAAAAAAGCACCGCATCTTAATAAAATCAAGGATAAGATGCATGCCAAAATCAGTGCTTCAAGCTATGATGCAACAGTCCGTTTTGATTTGCACAACAGACTTGAGGGTATGAAAAAGCACACAAAGGTGCTTCACGGCGACTTCTGCCCTGCTAATGTACTTGTTACACCTGATGGCGAGTTTTACATTATTGATTGGTCACACGCTACACAGGGTAACGCATCTGCAGATGCTGCAAGAACATATCTTGTTTTCACCCTGCAGGGCAAAAAGGACGAGGCTGAAAAGTATCTTGATTTATTCTGCAAAAAGGCCGATATTCCAAAGCAGCTTGTTTGGCAGTGGATGCCGATTGTAGCCTGCAGCGAAAGCACAAAAAATATTGAAGGCGAAAAAGAATTACTTGACTCATGGGTTAACGTATTCGATTTTCAGTAAAAACAAACAAAACCGCAAAAGCAAAGCTTTTGCGGTTTTTGACTGTCGATAAAGTGGGCTGAACCACGCACTAAGATTAATGAACAGAAAAATTTACTGCTTCATATCATTGTAGGGCAGAAGCTTGCTTTTGTCACAAAACAATTTTAAAAGCCTTGCAAATTTATTAAAATTGCAAGGCTTTTGTGCGTTTTCTGCCTTTTGCTCGGAAACAGTACCATCGTACAGTAATCCTCGCAAAATACAAAATTCAGCTCCATTTCTCAACATCTGCCAGCGTGTAGAATTTGTAATCTGACTTTTTCTACACGCTGACCGCAAAAGCAAAGCTTTTGCGGTTTTTGATTACACTAATCTTTTCTCTTTCTTTTAACTTTCGGCATTTTATTGAGAGCATCAATGGCTTTCTTGGACATAGGAATAAGAACAATCAGATTGAATATGGTCATCAATCCGATGCCGACATCGCCTAAATCCCAAACGACTGTATAAGCCTGAAGTCCGCCGATAAAGAGCATTACAAGGGCAAGAATTTTATAAAGTGTCTGCCAGCTCCATTTGTCACCAAACAAATATGATACATTTGACCGTGCATAAAACAGTATCCCAAGAAAGGTTGAAAAACTGAACAGTGCAAGAATAACTGCCACAAACACAGTACCGAAGCTGCCGAGGTGATAATTCATAGCAGTCTGCAAAAGTGCCATACCCTCAAGCCCGTCAGTTACATTCTGAGGAACTAAAAGCATTATCATTGCGGTGCAGGTGCATATTACGATAGTATCAATAATTACGCCAAGAGATTGCACCATGCCAACCGTTACAGGTGACTTACCCTCAGCCGCTGCTGCTGCACAGGGTGCTGAGCCGGACCCTGCTTCATTTGAGAACAATCCTCTCTTGACGCCGTTCATCAAAACAGCACCAAAACCGCCGCCTGCAATCTGTTTAATACCGAACGCTTCTTTAAAAATTCTTTCAAACACACCTGGTAAAAGCTCAATATTTTTAACTATAATAAAAATTGTAATTACAAAGTATAATACTGCCATAATGGGCACGATAACATCCAGAAATTTAACTGTTGCATTTTTACGAAGAACAATAACAGCCGCAAGAACAACAAGTACTATTGTTGTATAAATCGGCTTAATTGAAAAGGCATTATCAAAAGCTGAGGTTACGGAATTGCTTATTACCTGACTGATACCGCACCAGCAGATAAGACCCGATATTGCAAAAAGCACTGCTATGACAGAACGCTTTATTTTTTTGCCTCTTTTCTGTTCAACAAAATCATGTATGTAATATGCAGGTCCGCCATGATAACCACCATAAAGCGGATCCTTCTTTTTATGCATCTGCGCAAGAGTTCCCTCGACAAACGCTGTTGAAGCACCAAGAAATGCCGACACCCACATCCAGAACACAGCACCTGCACCGCCAACAGAAAGTGCTGCTACAACACCGACAAGGTTGCCCATACCGACTCTCGTTGCAGTTGATACAATCAAAGTCTGAAAAATTGAAAGACTGCTTTTATCTTCATTCTTCTCACCAAGAGCCTTAACCATTGCAGGAAATTTTCTTATCGGCAGAAATTTTGTTCTTATTGTAAAGAATATTCCTGTCGGAATAAGAAGAATTACCAGCAATGGTATTCCTATACTGTCACCATTTGCTAACGGAATTGTTACTAAATCTCCCCATAGAAAGCTGTAAACAGCCTCAATAATTTTTACTGTCATTTTTTCACCACATCTATTGAATTAATTATAAAACAATTATATAATAGGTAACAGCATATGTAAAACTAATATAATTTGTAATTACGATAAAATTATTTTATGAGGTTGAAATGGACTTTAAAAAATTAGAAACCTTTATACAGGTTGCAGAACAAGGC
>JAIDEF010000251.1 GCA_029054965.1 Eubacterium sp. | reverse complement strand
ATTATATTATTATATTGACTTGACATATTGTACTTGTATGTTATATTAGAACAAGAATAATAACACAAAGAGGTATGGTTATGGAAAAGGTATTTGCGATATATTCGAGGAAGTCGAGGTTTACCGGCAAGGGTGAATCTGTTGAAAATCAGATTGAGATGTGCCGTGAATATATAAGGATACATTTTGGAGAAGAAGAGGCGAAAAAAGCTGTAATATTCGAAGACGAAAATTTCAGTGGTAAGAATCTCGACAGACCAGGATTTAGGACTATGTTTGAGGATATTACGAATGGCAAAATATCTGCTGTGCTTTGCTATCGCCTTGACCGTATCAGCCGTAACATCGGCGATTTCGCAAACCTCATTACTGAACTTACCTCTATGAGTGTTGCATTTATTTCTATCAAAGAACAGTTTGACACTAACTCCCCTATGGGAAGGGCGATGATGTATATTGCATCTGTTTTCTCTCAGCTTGAGAGAGAAACGATTGCCGAGCGTATTCGTGATAATCTGCATGAGCTTTCAAAAACAGGCAGATGGCTTGGAGGTGTTACCCCTACAGGTTACAGTTCTGTCGGCGAAACAAGTATGAATATTAATGGCAAAACAAAAAAGGCATTTCACCTTGCTGTTAAAGAAGATGAAATGCAGATTGTTAAGCTGATATTCAATTTATTCCTTGAACATAATTCGCTGACTGCTTGTGAAAGCTATCTGCTTGCTCACAACTATAAAACGAAAAACAGCAGAGATTTTACTCGCTTTTCTATTCGGGGCATTCTCACAAATCCTGTTTATATGATTGCTGACAGTGATGCCTTTGAATACTTCAAAAATTCAAATGTAGATTTATATTCTGACGAAAGTGAATTTGACGGCACACACGGAATGATGGTGTATAACCGCACCTTACAGGAGCAAGGCAAGGCAACTAAAATCAAGCCTATGGAGGAATGGATTGTTTCTGTTGGCAAGCACCAAGGCTTTATAAACGGCAAGGACTGGATTAAAGTTCAGACTATGCTTGACAGAAACAAATCAAAATCCTATCGTAAGCCAAAGAGTCACACTGCGTTGCTTTCAGGAATTTTAAAATGTGAATGCGGTGAATTTATGCGTCCGCATATGACTACACGAATGAACAAAGACGGCGAATACACCTATTATTATTCCTGCACTATGAAGCTACGCAGTAAAGGCAGCCGTTGTAATAATAAAAATATCAATGGTAACGAGATTGACAAAGAGGTTATTGCTACTGTTAAGGCACTTGCAAACAATGGTGATGATTATTTTGAATCACTGAAATCTGCATTATCTGAAAGCAAAATCAAATCTGAAAGCATCAGCAATGAACAAGCAAGGCTGGAAGAAGAAATTGAGAAAAAAGAAAAGGAAATTGAGGCACTTGTAAACAATCTGTCAGCATCAAGCGGAACAGGTGCAGAAAAATACATACTTAATAAAATCAACACACTAAGCGATGAGGTTGAAAAAATCAAATCACAAATGAACACACTTTCAAAGGAATGTGAGAATGAACTCAATTTAACCGAAAGCATTGATTTAATGAAGGATATGCTCAAATCATTTTCCGTTACTGTTGACAATATGACGATTGAGCAGAAAAGGCAGACTATCCGCACTTTTGTAAAAGAGATTATATGGGACGGAGAAAATGCACACATCGTATTTTTCGGCTCTGATTATGAGTATCCATTCAAAAAAACTGAAATGCTTGCTGACGACGATAATTTGTATCCGCTTGGTGAGGATAGAAAATGAAATATTGATGCATTTCAGGAGTGGGAAAAAGCAGGCAAATGATATTTATTTAGGTGATACGCTTGAGGTTGACAAAGATGGAAATCCTTTAACTATTGAGGACACAATCAGCACTAATACTGATTTAGCCGATGATCTTGAAACAAAAATCAGGTGGGAAAAGGTTTCAAAAATCATTGAAAATCTTGAAGATGAAAGAGAGAAAGAAATCATTGTTTTGCGATATGGTCTTAATAACAAAAAACCTCTGACACAACGTGAGGTTGCACAGAGGTTAAATATAAGCCGAAGCTATGTGTCGAGAATTGAAAAGAAGGTTTTGAATGATATTAGAAAAATAGTGGATTAGACTATCTTACAAAAATATTTCCGCCATTGCAGTCGATAGCAACAGTTAATGGGAAATCTTTGAATGTTAGTTTTTTTACTGATTCACAGCCTAAATCTTCATAAGCGATAACATCACAGGCTGTTATGCATTTTGAGGCGAGCGCACCTGCACCACCGATTGCGCAGAGATAAACGGCCTTGTTTCTGATTATAGCATCACAGACAGCAGAGCTTCTTTCTCCCTTACCAACCATTGCTACAACACCTTTATCAAGAAAATCGGGTGCAAAAACATCCATTCTGCTTGAAGTAGTAGGACCGCATGCACCAACAGCAAGACCCTCGGGCGCAGGAGTAGGACCTGCATAATAAATAACCGCATCCTGTAAATCATAAGGCAACTTCTCGCCTTTATTAATACTTTCACTAATACGCTTATGAGCCGCATCACGTGAGGTATATACAGTACCGGACAGCACTACTCTATCCCCTGCACGAAGCTCCGGTGCAAAGGAGCGAAGTTCATTTGTATTCAAAATATATTCCATTATTTTTTACCAAGCTGTTCTTTTAAAAGCTTATTTTCCTCTTCAAGAGTTTCGAGCATAGCAATATTCTGCTTAAGCTCTCTGCTGATGGATTTCAGTTGAAAATCAAGATTTGAATTTATAATTTCAAGCCTTTGACACTCGAAGTTAACATCCTCGAGAGCTGCCATCAAACGTGAAATCTCATCAGTTAGCCTTTTGATATCGTCCTTTCTGTTCATTCTAATCCTTCCATATTGAATTACAAAAATGGGGTTGCACACAGCAACCCCTAATTTTATTAGTTGTCGATGTCAACGTCCTTTTCAAAATAACGAGAACCGAACCAATTCACCTTAAGAGTATACTCTTCCTCAAGCTTTTCAGACTGAGAAGCACCATCGGCACTTGCAAGAGCCTTCTTTGCATTATACTCCCAAACCTTTTCACCTGTTGTTCCTACAAAATACATAATGTGATAACCATATGCTGATCTTACAATACCTGTATCACCTGCTTTTCTGCCTGAGTCAAAACACCAAGCAGAGAATGGGTTAACCATTTCACCAGGAACAACACCTTCATAAAGACCGCCGTTATCCTTTGAGCCTGTATCAGTAGTATTTTCCTTTGCAAGTGCAGCAAAGCTATCCTCTGTTGCATCGCCTGATTTCCAGTTATTGAGAATTTCCTCAGCCTTTGAATAAGCAGCCTTCCACTGTTCGTCGGTAGCATCTGTTACTGCTGCATCATCAGTAGTTTCAGGTGCAATAAGGATATGAC
>JAIDEF010000250.1 GCA_029054965.1 Eubacterium sp. | reverse complement strand
CCTTATTGGCAATAGATATGCTGTTAACTGTCGGAGCATCTTTATCAATATTTTCAACAGTAATAGACTGAGCCGCAGAATGACCATTATTAGCAACGATTATAACATCATATGTCCCGTTTTCACTTACTGTAAACTGAGTTGGTGTGTCTGTTATATCTGAACCGTTCAAGGTAACCGATTTAATGCCTGATGCACCAATTATCACATCACTGATTGAAATAGCATAGTCTTTATTCGTAACATCTGTAACACTTTGCTCTAATTTAAATGACGGAGTTATGTCATCACGCTTAACTTCAAATCCTTGTGTAAACTCACTTTCGATATTGCTGCTGTTTATCACTTTAAAATAATAAACATCACTTGTATTTGAATTTACAATTAAGGTATTTCCCACTATCTCAACAAGCTGTGAATCTGAATCTGTTTTATAATAATATTTAACCCCATCAAGCTGGTGTGTTGAAGAAAGCGTAAAGGTTATATCCTTGTCAGTCCAGCCGCCATTATACGAAGCTGAATCAACTGACACAACAGGAATACCATAAACAATCACGGAAAAAGCTGCTGAAGCACTCCTGTGTGCGTGAGTATATGTAACAGTAATGTTTTGCTCTTCATCAAAAAGTTCAGGATTAAATTCGAATTCATTAACAACATAATCCGTTACATATTCAGATTCGGCATTATTATAATTAGCCTTAACACGAAGGTCTGAAAGATTGAGATTGGTTACACCTTCAAGATATTCATACTGTGGGTTTTCAAGCTCAATACTTGTTAATTCTTTTGAATGTATTGTTATTGGAAAAACAGTTTTAAAGCTTTTTCCTGCTCGCGTTACGGAAACAAGGACATACTGCTCCGTATCCAGAGTATTTTCATTTACTTCTCCGACTGTATAATCAGTCACAGGAACTGTAAGCTGTTCATCGGTAAGGTTATTTGCAAATTCTTCACCATAATATTCAGCGATATCTTCCCTGCTATAAGTAAGCTCGACAACCATACCTGTTAAATCTAAATCAACGCTGCCCTCAACATAGTCAGTTCTTTTAGGAGGAGTGATTTTTATTGATTTAGGCTCAATCTCAACAACCGTAATTTCTTTTTGAAGGTCAATATAAGTTGTTAAAAGA
>JAIDEF010000025.1 GCA_029054965.1 Eubacterium sp. | reverse complement strand
AAATACCCCCGAAAGAGGAAAAGGGAGGGATTTGAATGAGCCAAGTAAAAGTTAAAGAGAATGAAACTCTCGACAGCGCACTCCGCAGATTTAAGCGCCAGACTTCTCGTGATGGTATTATCCAGGAAGTTCGTAAGAGAGAGCATTATGAAAAGCCATCTGTTGCTCGTAAAAAGAAGAGCGAGGCTGCTCGTAAAAGAAAGTTTAAGTAAGCCAATGGCAAGCTACATATGAGAGTACATTTGTGTACTCTCATATTTTTTTATTGACTTAAGGTATAAATTGGATTAATATATTTCTTGGTGATAAATATGAAAAAGATACTCGTTTTAAATGGTCCTAATCTTAATATGACGGGCATAAGAAAAAAGAATGTCTACGGCGGTGAAACTTTAAAGCAGATTAATGATGAGCTTAAGCTTTACGGCAAGGCTAATGGTGCCAAAATGACATTTTTTCAGTCTAATCACGAAGGTGATTTAATTGACATTATACACGAGAGTAAGGATGAATTTGACGGAGTTGTCATTAATGCGGGTGCTTATACTCATTATTCTTATGCAATCCGTGATGCGATTGAGGCAGTCAGCGAGTTCACTCCTTTTGTGGAGGTGCATATGTCAGACATACACAAAAGAGAGGATTTCAGAAAAATTTCTGTTATAACAGACGTTTGTGTCAAACAAATTTGCGGTTACGGCAAAGATAGCTATAAAATGGGTATTGATTTATTGCTTGAAATAATATAAAATGGTAAAGTAAGAAATTAAGATTATAAATCTTGGAGGTATAAATTATGGTATCAGCAGGTGATTTCAGAAACGGCGTTACATTTGAAGAGGACGGCAACGTATTGCAGGTTGTTGAGTTCCAGCATGTAAAGCCGGGTAAGGGTGCTGCTTTCGTAAGAACAAAAACTAAGAATGTTATCACAGGTGCAGTGACAGAAAAGAGCTACAATCCGTCAGCTAAATTCCCGACTGCATTTATTGAGAGAAGAGAAATGGCTTACTCATACAGTGATGACGGATTATACTATTTTATGGATAATGAAACCTTTGACATGGTTCCTGTTGCTGAGGCTGATTTGTCAGACAACTTTAAGTATGTTAAGGAAAACGAGATTTGCCGTATCCTTTCATACAAGGGCAAGGTTTTCGGTGTTGAGCCGCCTACCTTCGTAACACTTGAGGTTACTGAAACTGAGCCTGGTCTTAAAGGCAATACTGCAACAAATACTCTTAAGCCTGCAAAGGTTGAAACCGGTGCAGAAATCCGTGTTCCGCTTTTCATTAACGAAGGCGATATGATCAGAATTGATACAAGAACATGTGAATATATGGAAAGAGCATAATTAGTTTATTTTACAAAAATATAAAGGAGCTTTATTATGGAAACTATTGAGAGCTTGGGCTATTTAAAGGGTCTGCTTGACGGACTTGATTTGGATGCAAACAAAAAGGAAACCAAGGTTTTTAATGCTATTGTTGATGTTTTAACAAATCTTTGTGAGGATATTGATGATGTAACCGAGGGCATGGAGCTTATGGCTGAGCAGATTGATGCTGTTGATGAGGACTTAGCTGAGGTTGAGGATTATCTTCTCGACGAAGATGATGATTTTGATTTTTGTGACTGTGATTGTGACGATTGCTGCGACTGCGGTGATGAGTGCGAAGAGTTTGAGGTTGAGTGCCCTCTCTGCGGTGCTGAAATCACAGTAGATGAGGAAACTGTTCTCGGCGGTACAATTCCTTGTCCGAACTGCGGTGAGATGCTTGAATTTGAAATTGAAGAGGAATGTGATTGCTGCGACGAGGACTGATGATATGAAAAAATTAATCTCTATCCTTCTTGCTGCTGTGCTTATTGCAGTTTTTGCAGGCTGTACTGCTGACAAAAAAGACGATGAAAGCACTACTGAAAGTACACTTCCGTCAGGTCAGGTAACTACTGCAGATGCAAAAATCAAGGATTCAGATGCTATAAACTATATTAAGAATTATTATACCGTTGAGGAGCTTGGACTTCAGGATGTGGCTGAGGATTACAGTATTATGGTTGCCTCAAACGGCTATGAGCATGATGGCGGCAATTATGTAAAGGTTGTTGCCAATATAGTTACGCAGAATGAGGATTCAACATCTGATGACGGCACTAAAACTTTTTCAATGAAAACAGTCGGTGAATATCTTATTTCCTTTGATGGTACAAAGGTGCTGAAAAAGGATATGAATACAAACGAGTATTCTGAGATGGAAAACCGTGTTGCAGATTATTCTGCAAAAGGAACAACCGATACAACTGCAGAGTAAGCTGAATTAAATATTTTACTAAAAGGGTTGACAGTGTCAGCCCTTTTTTATTATAGTATAATTATGAATAATATCAGCAGGAGGGGGAACTATGGCTGAGAAGGGAAATGAAAAACGCTATGTAGGTGTAAAGGAAAATTTAGCATATGGCTTTGCTAATGCAGGTCAGGTATTCGGCTATAATCTTGTGGCAGGTGGCTATCTTTCGCTGTTTTTCACAAAGGTTTTCGGAATTCCTGAGCAGGCAGTTGCTACAATGATTATCGTTCTTGGAATATGGGACACAATCAATGATCCGATTATGGGTGGTCTGATTGATAAAACGAGAACACGTTATGGAAAGCTCAGGCCATATCTTCTTTTTGTTCCGATTCCGTTGTCAATAGCAACAATTATGCTTTTTGCAGGACCGGAGATTTTAGCAGATGCAAAAACAGCTACTGTTAAAATTGTATATATGTATATATCGTACTTTATATGGGAATTTTTCTATACAATAGGCGATGTTCCGTTTTGGGGGATGAGTACAGCTATTTCTCCGTCACCGTCAGACAGAACAAGAGCAATTTCAAGTGCAAGATTGATTTCAAGCATTTTTGGCGGATTGGCAACACCTTTGTTGGTTGTTATGATGGACCTTTCAAACAACCATGTTTGGGAGCTGACTCTTTCACAGGATTTCCTGATATTGGCTATAATCGCAGCGATTATGATTTTAGGTCTGTTTTCTCTTGCAGGAAGAAAGACAAAGGAACGAGTTGTTCAGTCCGTAAAGGAGCCGTCTGTTCTTGAGGGCTTTAAGGTTATGATTAAAAATAAGCCTTTGATGCTTATTATTATTGGTAATGTTATAGGTGCATTAGCCGGACTTGCAGGTGTATTCCAGACATATTATTATTCTGAGGTTTTAAACCTGAACTCTGCTGTTTTGTGGATAAATCTTCCGGGAACTATTTTTGGATTTTTAACATATCTTTTGATTCCAAAGCTTAAGAAGAAATTTGATAACAGGCAGATTGTACTGCTAAATATAATATGCCGTGCAGTTGTCAGCTCCCTTGTATTCCTTATCGGACTGGGCTTTTATAATTCAAACATAGTTGTTATTTCTGTTCTTCTTATGATTCAGAATTTCATTTTCTCTTTCTTTAACACAATCAATATGGTTATACCCACAGAAATGATTGGTGATACCGTTGATTATATGGAATGGAAAACAGGTGAGAGAAATGAAGGTGTATCCTTCTCTGTTTTGACCTTTGTGGGCAAGCTCACAGGTTCAATTTCAACATCACTTGGCACTGCATTACTTCCGGTTATCGGACTTCAATTTGTTAAAAATGCAGCAGGTGAGCAGGTAACAATTAAGGGCGAGCATACGGATTTATACATATGGGCATTATTCACAATCATTCCATATTTGCTTGGCTTGCTGTCTATTGTTCCTTATCTTTTCTATGATCTTACAGGCAAAAAGCTTGAGGGTATAAGAGCTGATATGAAGGTGCGCCGTGAACAGTTATCTAAAGAGGTATCGGGAGGGGATGTAAATGAATAAAAATAATCTATGCCCCAAATGCGGCAAAAAGATAAGCACTTTTTATCTGAAGGAAAAGTGTCCTCACTGCAATGTCAATCTTATGTATTATAATATGGAGGAAAGACTTGCCGCCGATGAGGCAAACGCAAAAAAAGAGGTTGATGCCGTTAATCATTTCTTAGGTGTTTTGCGTTCAAGCTCCGTTGCGTCACCGCTTTTGATTGTAAGGCTTGTGCTGTTTTTCACACCCCTTGCATCTATGTGCCTGCCTATGTATGGTGATATCAGTCTGATTTCTCTGATAATAGGGCTTATCAATAGTGAAATGCAGATAGGTGATGTTTTAATGCCTCTTGTGAGTATGGCACTTGTGGTTGTACTGAGCCTTGCAGTTATTATTTCATCATTATTCTCTGTTACTAAAACAGGCTTTTTAAGAAATATGATTTTCAGTGTTATGAACACAGCAGTGTTTGTTGTGCTCGGCTTAATCATCGGTGGTGCAGGTGTTGGTTGGTATATCACACTTGTTATTTATCTTGTTGAAATCGTTATGCATATTCTCTGTGAAAGACAAATCAGACAAAAGGCAGATTAATTATGAAAAAAGTGAAAGGAATCATAGTATCGCTATCAGCATTTATAATTGCTGCTTTAGCTTTAGCTGTTTTTGCTGTTTATTCTTTCTTTGGTACACAGGGCTTTCATTTTGATATTAAATCAATTACAGCTTACGAAAGTATTGATAATGAAAATCTTGTAAGGTTTGAAATAAAAGGTACAGTTAAAAAGTGGATATTTGACAAAAATGAATATAATAATGTATATCTGCAAGGTGAGGAATGCGGTGGTGAAATAAGATATTTCAATACTGCTGCACAGTCGGATGTAATCAATATCAGTCATAAAAAGAGCGAGTTTACCATAAATTTTGATATTGATAAAACTTCATATAACTGGGGTGATCCTGTTGAAGAATATATATTTCAGGAACGCTTTTGGCTTCTGGATGCTGAAAATGATGAAATTAATTATGATTTAAGTTATATACTTGATCTGTATAATTATTCTGATAATATTAAAGTGGAATGGCAGGACCCGAAAAAGATTGATGATAGTCTTTTAGAGATTGAAAGCTGGCAGGAATATATGGAGTCTGAGGGTAATGCGTATATGCTTACAGAATATCCGTATTGAAAATAATCTGAAATTTAATTCCTAAAAAAGTAATTATTGACTAATAATAAAATTAATGTTATTATAACAATATATTTTAAGACTTTGACTGGGCGAGTAGCTTTTTGCCGCTGTTTAAGAGAGCCTGCGGCTGGTGTGAGCAGGCACAAGCAGATAGCGAAAAACACCCATGAGTCCCTGAAGGAAAGCAAATAAGCAAGCGAGAACAATCCGAAATAGCTTAAAATTAAGTATTTAAGCGAATTTTAATGTTTTCACTTGCTTTAGCAAGTAGAATCAGGCGTTTAAGGAGCGTTAATCCTTTTGAGTGAGCCGTTTTTCGGCTAATTTAGGTGGTACCACGGAAGCAGTCTTTCGTCCTATTAGGACTTAAGGCTGCTTATTTTATTATGGGGGCATAAAGCTTTTGCAGAGCTTTGCGTCCTGAATTTGAAAAGGAGATTGATTATGGAATTTTCCACACTTTACAGAACAAAAACACTTGATCAGTTCAGTGAGGCTGATATCGACAGCACAGTTAAGGTTGCAGGCTGGGTTGAGAATATTCGTGACCACGGCGGTGTATCATTCATTGACCTTCGTGATATGCAGGGTGTTATGCAGGTTGTTATGCGTGACACATCTCTGCTTGATGGTATTTCAAAGGAGGATTGTATTTCTGTTGAGGGCTTGGTTGAAAAGCGTGACGAGGATACAATCAACCCTAAAATCGCAACAGGTACTATTGAGGTTGAGGCTAAAAAGGTTACAGTTCTCGGCAAGGTTCGTCAGCCGCTGCCTTTTGAAATCCAGACCTCTAAGGAAACAAGAGAGGATAAGAGATTGCAGTATCGTTTCCTTGATCTGAGAAATCAGAAGGTTAAGGAAAATATGATTTTCAGAAGCAAGGTTGTTTCCTTCCTCAGACAGGAAATGACAAATATGGGCTTCCTTGAAATCCAGACTCCGATTCTTTGCGCATCTTCACCTGAGGGTGCTCGTGACTATGTTGTTCCGAGCCGTGTGCACAAGGGCAAGTTCTATGCTTTGCCACAGGCACCTCAGCAGTATAAGCAGCTTCTTATGGTTTCAGGTGTTGACAAGTATTTCCAGATTGCACCTTGCTTCCGTGATGAGGATGCAAGAGCAGACCGTTCACCCGGTGAATTCTATCAGCTTGACTTTGAAATGAGCTTTGCTACACAGGAGGATGTGTTCAGAGTAGGTGAAGAAATCTTAACAAAGACCTTTAAGAAATTTGCACCTGAAGGCTATACTGTTACAGATGCACCTTACCCTGTTATCAGCTTTAAGGAGGCTATGCTCAAGTATGGTACAGATAAGCCGGATTTAAGAAATCCTCTTGAAATTATTGATGTAACTGATTTCTTCCAGAGATGTACCTTCAAGCCATTCCACGGTCAGACTGTAAGAGCGATTAAGGTACATGCTGAAATCTCTAAGGGCAAGCACGAAAAGCTCCTTAAATTCGCTCAGTCAATCGGTATGGGCGGTCTTGGTTATCTTCTTGTTCAGGAAGATAGGAGCTATAAAGGTCCTATTGATAAGTTTATCCCTGATGATATGAAAACAGAGCTTGCAGATATGGCAGGTCTTGAGGTTGGTGATACTATATTCTTCATTGCTGACAGCGAGGCTCAGGCTGCATCCTATGCAGGTCAGATTAGAACAAAGCTTGGCGAAATGTTTGACCTTATTGAAAAGAATGCTTACCGCTTCTGCTTTATCAATGATTTCCCAATGTATGAATATAAGGAAGAGGAAAAGAAAATCGGATTTACCCACAACCCGTTCTCAATGCCTCAGGGCGGTTTAGAGGCTCTTGAAAATGAAGACCCTCTTACAATACTTGCTTATCAGTACGATATTGTATGCAATGGTGTTGAGCTTTCATCAGGTGCAGTCCGTAACCACGATATTGACATTATGAAGAAAGCATTTGAGATTGCAGGCTATGACGAGGAAGTGCTTAAGGCTAAGTTTGGTGCATTATATACTGCATTCCAGTTCGGTGCACCTCCGCACGCAGGTATGGCACCGGGTGTTGACCGTATGATTATGCTCCTGAGAAATGAGGAAAATATCCGTGAGGTTATTGCTTTCCCGATGGACGGCAAGGCTCAGGACCTTATGTGCGGTGCGCCTAATGAAATTACTGAACAACAGCTTCGTGAAGTGCATATTAAGCTTAGAAAATAATTTAATAGACTTTATGATTAAATTAAAATCATAATTCATATAAAGAGGTGTAACTATGATTACCAAGGACGAAGTTTTAAAGCTTGCCCGTCTGGCACGTCTTGAGTTCTCGGACGAGGAGCTTGATAAAATAATTCAGGATATGGATGATATTATTGCCTTTGCCGATACAATCAACAATTCGGTTGAGGGTGATGCTGAAAAAATCAGAAACGTATCTTCAACAGCAACACCTGCAGAGGAATTCCGTGCAGATGTTGTTAAGGAGTCATTGCCGAATGAAAAAATTCTTTCAAATGTCAGCGGCTCAAAGGGTATGTTCTGTGTTAAGGGAGGAATATAAATGAGAGAGCTTATTTCACCTTTATCAAAAATGCTTAAAAACGGTGATGTTTCATCGGTAGAGCTTACTGAAAAATATATTGCCGCTATTGAAAATGATAATAAAAAATACAATGCCTATGTTTCAACCACCTTTGATAAGGCAATTGAAAACGCAAAGGCTGCCGATAAGCTGATTGCGAACGGCAAAGCAACTGCATTAACGGGTATTCCTATGACACTTAAGGATAATATCTGCAGTGACGGTGATTTGACTACCTGTGCGTCAAAAATTCTTACAGGCTTCAGACCATATTATGATGCAACTGTCTGGACAAAACTTAAGGCACAGGGTGCAGTTATGCTCGGTAAAACCAATATGGATGAATTTGCAATGGGCTCAACCAGTGAAACATCGTATTATGGTGCACCGCTCAACCCAAGGAATGTTAACCATGTAACAGGCGGTTCATCAGGCGGCGGTGCAAGTGCTGTTTGTGCAAACCTTGCTGCATATGCTCTCGGCTCCGATACAGGCGGATCTGTCCGTCAGCCTGCAAGCTTCTGCGGTATTGTTGGTCTTAAGCCAACCTATGGCGCAGTTTCACGTTACGGACTTATTGCTTACGGCTCCTCACTTGACCAGATAGGTGTTATGGCTAACTCCGTTAAGGACACTGCACTTGTATTTGATACCATAGCAGGCGTTGATGCCAATGATCAGACCAGTGTTGATTTTAAGTTTGGCAATATTGCTGACACGCTTGACAGTGCTGATGTTAAGGGCTTGAAAATTGGTGTGGCTAAGGAATATTTTGAGGGTATTAACCCTGAGCTTAAAGAAGCAATTGACAGTGCAATTAAATTCTATGAGGATAACGGTGCAGAGATTGTTGAAATCAGTCTGCCTGTTTTAAAGCAGGCTCTCCCTGTTTACTATATTATTGCCTGTGCCGAGGCATCCTCAAATCTTGGCAGATATGACGGCATTCGTTATGGCTACAGACCGGAAAGCTTTAATGATGTTGAGGAAATGATTTTAAAAACCCGTACAGAGGGCTTTGGTGACGAGGTTAAGCGCAGAATTATGCTTGGCACCTATGTGCTTTCCTCAGGCTATTATGACGCTTATTACAAAAAAGCCTGCCTTCTTCGTGAAAATCTTATTGCTGATTTTGATGAGATTTTCAATAGCTGTGATGTGCTGATTGCTCCGACAGCACCAAACACGGCATTCCCGCTTAACTACAAGGGTGCATCACCTGTTGATATGTATTTAAGCGATATTGCAACTGTTCCTATTAATATTACAGGTGTTCCTGCAATCAGTGTTCCTGTTAAAAATGACAGCAACGGACTTCCAATCGGTATGCAGCTTATCGGTAAAAAGTTCAGTGAAAAGACTATTCTTGGTGCTGCGTATTACTATGAAAAGAATGCCACTATCGGCGTAGCTGATTTTGAGGGAGGTGCAGCAATATGAGCTATCAGTTGGTTTGCGGTATTGAAACACATATCGAGCTTGCTACAAAAACTAAAATTTTCTGCGGCTGTACTACTCAGTTCGGTGGCGAACCGAATACTCATTGCTGTCCTGTCTGCACAGGTCAGCCGGGCTCACTCCCTGTTCTTAACAGGTCTGTTATTGAGTATGCCGTAAGAGCAGGTCTTGCTGTTCACTGTGATATTAACAACAATTCCCATATGGACAGAAAGAACTATGTTTACCCCGATTTGCCTAAGGCATATCAGATTTCACAGTTCGATGAGCCTGTTTGTGTTAATGGTTATATTGAGCTTGACAGCGGTAAAAAAATCCGAATTGAGCGTATTCATATTGAGGAAGACGCAGGTAAGCTCGTTCATGACGGCGGATATACCTATGTTGACTACAATCGTGGCGGTGTTCCTCTTATTGAAATCGTTTCAATGGCTGATATTGAAACACCGCAGGAGGCAAGGGAATATGCTGAAAAGCTTCAGTTAATTATGCGTAATGTTGGTGTTTCCGACTGTAAAATGCAGGAGGGCTCAATGCGCTGTGATGTTAACGTTTCTCTTCACGAAAAGGGCGAGCCTTGGGGTACAAGAACGGAAATTAAAAATATTAACTCTCTTTCAAACATTGTCAGAGCTATGGAGCTTGAGATAGAAAGACAGGAGGATATCCTTGATTCAGGCGAGAAGGTTATTCAGTCAACAATGCGTTATGATGCGAACAGTGACACAGTTTATGTTCTGCGCACGAAAGAGAATGCAGACGATTACCGTTATTTCCCAGAGCCTGATATTTTAAGATTTTATATTTCACCTGAAATGGTTGACAGTATCAGAGAATCACTCCCTGAGCTTCCTGATGCTAAGCTTAAAAGGTATCTTGAAATGGGTCTGCCTGAAAATAATGCAAGACTTATTTATAAATACAAAAATGTAACAGGATTTTTTGATGGTGCTGTCAATGAGGGCGCAAGTGCAGGCAATGTGCTTAATATGATTATCGGTCCTGTTTTTGCAACCCTGCAGACAGAGGAGGACAAGGAGAATTTTGAAATCAAAACTACTTCCTCACAGCTTGCGGCACTTGTTAAGCTGATTGATGAAAAGAAAATCCGTGCCAACAAGGCTAAGGAGGTTCTTGCTCAGATGCTTGAAAGCGGTAAGGATGTTACCGAGTATGTCAAGGAGGATGACCTTGCAGGCTTGAGTGACGATGATTTGAGAACACTTTGTCAGGGTGCAATTGATGCAAATCCAAAAGCTGTTGAGGATATTAAAAACGGCAAGGACAAAGCTATCAATGTTATGTTCGGCTATGTTATGAAGAACTCACGAGGTAAGGCTGATGTCAAAAAGGCTGAGGCTGTAATCCGAGAATTAATTAAATAATCCCAAAACCTCTCTGCCATTGTTGCGGAGAGGTTTTATTCTGTGG
>JAIDEF010000249.1 GCA_029054965.1 Eubacterium sp. | reverse complement strand
AATTTGGAGGCATCTTCAGTGAATATAGATGAATATTTAAAAAAAGTAAAAAGAGTACACTTTATCGGTATCGGCGGTGCAGGAATGTGCCCCATTGCTGAAATAATGCTGTCATTGGGTTATAACCTTTCAGGCTCTGACAATAACGATACAGAAACCTTCAGAAGAATTGAAAAAGAGGGAGCTAAGGTTTATCTCGGACAGACAAAGGAAAATTTAACAGATGACATTGAGCTTGTAGTTTACACAAATGCAATACTTGCAGGAAACGAGGAGCTTGACTATGCGAAGGAGCATTTCCCATGCTTTGAAAGAGCTGAGCTTCTGGGTGCATTGAGCAGAATTTTTTCAAACTGCATAGGTGTATGCGGAACACACGGCAAAACAACAACATCATCCATGATTACACAGATTCTTCTTGAGGCAGGTCTTGACCCAAGTGCGGTTATCGGCGGCAAGCTGCCTGTTATTGATGCATATGGCAGATACGGTCACAGTCAGAATTTTGTTTGTGAAAGCTGTGAATTCAATAACACATTTTTAAAAATGAATCCCGACATTGCTGTAATTCTTAACATTGACGAGGATCATCTTGATTTCTTCGGAAATCTTGATAACATCAAAAAATCATTCAGAGAGTTTGCAGACAAAACAACAAATACAATTATATACAATGGTGATGATGAAAACACTGTTGATACACTAAAGGATATTAAAGGCAAAAAGCTTATTTCAATCGGCAAAAACGAAAGCAACGAATGGGTTGCAAAAAATGTTAAGGTACCAGGCGGATTTCATTCAAGCTATGACGTTTATCATAATGGTGAATTTGTCACAGAGGTTGAGCTGTCAGTACCGGGCGAGCATAATATTCTTAACTCTCTTTGTGCCTTCGCTGCTGCAATTGAAAGCGGTGCAGATGTTGACAGTATCTGCAGAGGATTAAAGAATTTCGGCGGTGCTTCAAGACGCTTTGAGCTGCTTGGTAAATATAAAGGAATAACCTTTGCAGACGATTATGCACATCACCCTGCTGAAATCAAGGTAACGCTTGAAGCCGCTATGAAAATGGGATATAACCATGTATGGGCGGTACATCAGCCTTTCACATTTACAAGAACATCATTGCTCCTTGATGATTTTGCAGAGGTCTTACAGATTGCAGATAAATGTGTTATATCTGCAATTATGGGCAGCCGAGAGGTCAATACAATCGGTATCAAAGCAGCGGATTTGGCAGTTAAAGTACCCGGCTCAGTTCAGCTTGATACCTTTGAGGAAATTTGTAACTATGTAACAGAAAATGCACAGGAGGGTGATTTGGTAATTACCCTTGGCTGCGGCGATGTTTATAAGGTTGCAAGAATGATGGTTAATAAGTTAAAAGATTAATTTAGTAAAACATAATACACCAAAGAAAAAACCACGGACATATG
>JAIDEF010000248.1 GCA_029054965.1 Eubacterium sp. | reverse complement strand
TCGGTAATCATACCGAAAACGGTGTGATGAAAATCAAGCCAAGGCGTTCCGCCGACCTCTTTATACTTATCAATAACCTCCTGTGGATAGCCGTTATCCTTCAGTCCCTCCATCTGTGAAAGAAGTGAATCAGGAACTGACTTAGCCTGCACAACAAAGAACTGTGAGCCATTTGTATTGGGACCGCTGTTAGCCATTGAAAGTGCACCATAGTAATTGCGTGCTTCAAGTGAGAATTCATCCTCAAAGCTTTTGCCCCAAATTGATTCACCGCCGCAGCCTGTACCGGTCGGATCACCGCCCTGAATCATAAAATCCTTAATAACTCTGTGAAAAATCAGCCCGTTATAATATCCATTTTTTGCGTGAGTTGAAAAATTTTCAACTGCCTTCGGTGCGTACTGCGGATAGAGCTCAAAGCTCATAGCACCCTTATTTGTTTTAATAATTGCTTTCATTATAATTTAACCCTTTCATTAATCTTTTTAAGCTTTTCAATGTCAATCTTAACAATCTCTCTGTCATAAGTCATAAGACCGTTAAGCTCATCCTCAACATCGGTTACCTGTGTATAAACCGTTGCCGAAAGACCCTTTTTTATCTGCGGAATGATTACATTATTATAAAGCTTTTCATAGGCATTTGTAAGCGATACCTTTGATTTATAAATCTTATAGCCAAACATCTTGTCATTAAAGGTATGGTTAGGTATTTTCATACTGAAGCCGCCGAATTCCGAAAGAACATACGGTCTGTCTCCTGCTTTAACCTTAATGGGCGTAAAATAAATATGCTTGGAAATAACGTCACTTGCACCCATATCATGCCAGCCTGATGTGGTGTCAACAACACGTGTAGAATCAAGCTTCTTAACCATTTCATAAGCCTTGGCACTGTCAAACTGTCCCCAGCCCTCATTAAAAGGCACCCACATTGCAATGCAAGGACAATTATATAAATGATTAATTGTTTCATTCAGCTCCTGATAATAGAGGTCCCGACCCTCCTTTTCAACACGGTGGAAATTTCTGTAATTCGTATCATCAAGCTTAATATTCACAAACGGAATAACAGAAACCTCAAGACCATATTCTCCACCGCCGTTAACCATATCCTGCCAAACAAGAATGCCATTGACCTCACAATAATGGTACCACAAAAGAGGTTCAATTTTAATATGCTTTCTGAGCATATTAAAGCCTGCCTTTTTCGCAAAAAGCACATCATTTTCCATAGCCTGATTTGTCGGAGGCGTAAGATATCCGTCAGAATAGTATCCCTGATCAAGAAGTCCGTTATGAAAATATGGTTTATTATTAAGGAACAACCTTTTAATTCCGCTTTCATCAACACCCACTGAGAATTTACGCATACCAAAATAAGATTTGATACTTTCTCCGCAAGCCTTGAACACTACATTATAAAGGAACGGACTTTCTGGTGACCATGATTTGAAATCAGGAATTTTAACTGTTTTGTCGGTTGTGTCGGCAATAAGATTATCACCATCATAAATCATAACCTCAACATCATCTGTTCCGAAATATTCAAAGCTTACCTGCTCATTATCATAATCAGGAGTAATCTTAACCGACTCAAGATACTCAACAGGAGTTGACTCAAGCCAAACAGACTGCCATATCCCGCTCTGTGCAGTATACCATATACCGCCACGCTTGGTTTTCTGTTTTCCTCTTGAATAGGAGCGTGTATCGGTAAAATCCTGTACCTTGACCTCTAACCTGTTTTCTCCCTCAATCAGATAATCTGTAAGCTCGAATTTAAAAGGAGTATAACCGCCCTTATGCTCACCTACCACTTTTCCATTGAGAAAAACAGTGGCAAGCTGGTCAACTGCACCGAAATTGACAAACACTCTGCCCTTATTAAATCCATCAGGCAGAATAAAAGTTTTTAAATAGAAAAGATATTCAGTCGGCTTTAACGCTCTGCATACACCCGAAATCTCCGTTTCAGGTGAAAAAGGAACTGTAATATCCGCCAGGTATCTCATAGGTCTTCCGCTGTTATTCTTAATAACATACTTCCATGTGCCGTTCAGGCTTAGATAGCTGTCACGCACAAACTGAGGTCTTGGATATTCCGGCAGCGGATGTTCTCTGTCAAAGCTTCTGCTCCATTTTGTTAATAACATAATTATCCCTCAACAATCTTTCCATTATTAATTTGAATGTGCTTATTGCATATCTCAAGTGCCGCTTTTTTATGCGACACAATAATACACGTTACATTGCTCATTTCTCTAAGATTAGTTAAAAACTGTTTTTCCGTTTCTTCATCAAGGGCTGAGGTTGCCTCATCAAGCAGCAATATAGGTGCTTTTGAAAGTATACTTCTTGCAATGGCAAGACGCTGCACCTGCCCCTCTGAAAGACCGAGTCCTTTTTCACCTATAACAGTTTCTATGCCCATAGGCAGCTCATCAATAAACTGCTTTGCACAGCTTATTCTTATTGCTTCACCTATTTCCTGTTCGGTAACATCATCATTTACAAATGTAAGATTATCTCTGATAGTTCCTGAAATAAGCATATTGCCCTGCGGTACATATGTGAAAAGCTCTCTTGTGTGCTTGTCAACAGGAATTCTGTCATCAGCACAATTGATATAAATATTGCCATCCTGAACATTGAACACACCGAGAAGCAGCTTGAGCAGTGTACTCTTACCGATACCCGATATACCCATTATCGCAATAAAATCGCCTTTATTAATTGACAGTGATGTATTATCAAGAATAATATCCCTGTCATACTTAAAGCTGATATTTTCAAAATTAATTGATTTTAAACTGCGGTATATCTTATTTCTGTCAAAATCGCGACTGTTATAATCAACCTCATCAGGTAGATTGTCAAGCTCCATAATACGCTCAGCAGATGCTATCATTGAAAAATACTGCGGCATTACTCCCGACAACGAAGCAAAGGGCACCTGTACCTGATTAACAAGCTGAATCATAGCTGTAACAGTTCCGTAGGTCATTGCACCCATAAGTATTTTGTAAGCACCGAAAAATATTGCAAATACTGAACCAATATTAAAAACAGCACCCAGACCGGCATTTGTAACAATGCTGAAATTACGTCTTTTTATCCTTGCTTTATAATTCTTTTCCTGCAACTCATCAGCATTTTCACGCATCTTATCCTCAACTGAAAAAGCCTTTACCGCCAGCAGATTAATAACAAGCGCCTTAACAAATGAACGTGTTTCGCCATCTGTCTCCTGC
>JAIDEF010000247.1 GCA_029054965.1 Eubacterium sp. | reverse complement strand
CACCGTGACCGATTTCACGTCTGCCCGGACCTCTTGATGGCTTTGTTTCGCCTACAGAGTATGATGGGAAGTTGTAGTGGTGAATATATCTCTTTTCAGTCTGCTCGTCAAGTCCGTCAAGAAGCTGAGCGTCATTCATAGGACCGAGTGTTGTAACTGAAAGCACCTGAGTCTGACCTCTGGTGAAAAGACCTGAGCCGTGAACTCTTGCAAGCAAATCAACTTCAGCATTAAGAGGACGGATTTCGTCAATACCTCTGCCGTCAACTCTCTTATGCTCGTCCTTGAGCCATGCACGAACAACGTGCTTCTGAACAAGGTACATAATCTCATCAAGCTTAGCCTCGCAGCCTTCAAAACGCTCGTCGAATTTCTCGTGAACAGCCTCATAGATAGGAAGGAGAGCCTCGTCACGAACAAGCTTGTCATCTGTGTCAAGAGCCTTCTTAACATCCTCAATGCAGAATGCTTCAATCTCAGCCATAATTTCAGGATCAGGATCACTTGATTCATAAGCAAACTTAGGCTTGCCGATTTCATCAACAATACCCTGAATGAAGTTAACAATCTTCTTGTTTTCCTCATGACCTGCCATAATGGCATTGAACATTGTATCATCATCAATTTCGTTACCGCCTGCCTCAATCATAGCAACGAGGTCAGCAGTTGATGCAACTGTAAGTGTGAGTTCGGTTTTTTCTCTCTGCTCAAGTGTTGGATTGATAACGATTTCGCCGTCAACAAGACCAACATTAACAGATGAGATAGGACCATCCCAAGGAATGTCTGAAATTGCAATAGCTGCCGATACACCGATAGCTGCTGTGATTTCGGGTGAGCAGTCAGGGTCAACAGACATTACTGTTGCAACAACTGAACAGTCATTTCTTAAATCCTTGGGGAAAAGCGGTCTGATAGGACGGTCAATACAGCGAGATGTGAGTATAGCCTTTTCGCTTGCTCTGCCCTCACGGCGGAGGAAGGAGCCCGGGATTCTTCCTACAGAATACATCTTCTCCTCATAATCTACTGAAAGAGGGAAGAAGTCAACGCCCTCTCTCGGCTTAGCTGAAGCTGTAACATTACAAAGTACTTCAGTTTCGCCGTAACGTGCCAGAATTGATGCATTAGCAAGTCCTGCCATTTTACCGGTTTCAAGTGTAAGCTTTCTGCCGGCAAGCTCGGTTTCCCAAACCTTGAAGTTTTTGAAAAACATAGTTTTTACCTCTCAAAAATTTATTTAATCAAGGAGGTGCAATAGTAATAAATTCAGCACACAAACCAATATTTATATGCTCAATTTACTACTATTGTCTGCCCCTCCTTTAATTAGAAAAAGTAAACGAGGCAAGCACCGAAAACAGTGCTTGCCTATTTGACAAATTATCTGTCAAGAGTATCACGGATACCTAACTTCTTAATAAGAGCACGGTATCTTTCGATGTCCTTATTATAAAGGTATACAAGAAGATTTCTTCTGTGACCTACCATCTTTAAAAGACCGCGACGTGAGTGATGGTCCTTCTTATGCACCTTAAGATGCTCGGTAAGCTCATTGATTCTTGTTGTAAGAACAGCAACCTGTACCTCCGGAGAACCGGTGTCACCCTCGTGAGTAGCGTATTCCTTCATAATAGCCTGCTTTTCAGCCTGTGTCATAATTTCACCTCATTTAATTTATTTGCCGAAGTCGATAAACACAGTAAAGGGCAGGTGAATACCATATTGGTTTAAACCCCAAACCGAGTATATCGTTTACAGCGAGAAAATTATACCATATGCACTAAAAAAAGTAAAGCATTATTTTTATTAGTATGCTGAATAACAGTTTAAATAATCCTTTCTGATAAATAATAGAACTTATAAGTACTATACAAATAATGATTTTAACATTTAATGATAAAGTCAAATAGTACCGATAAGTATTAAGGGATGAGAGATTTGTATTTTCAGCGTTTAAAGGATTTGAGGGAAGATAAGGATATGAAGCAAAGCGATATTGCTGAATATTTAGGTATTCAGCAGACGGTCTATTCCCGTTACGAGCGTGGCTTTCAGAATATCCCGATTGAGCATCTGCTGTCACTGGCAGATTTTTATGATGTTTCAACAGACTATATTTTCGGAAGAACTAATAATCCGAAGCTGTATAAGTAGGTTTTGTTTTATAATGTTGCAATATTTTCAAAAAAATGTTGACTTTGACATTTTATTATGTTATCTTATTTAAGCCGCATATTATGGGTTTAAGTCATTTATGCACCCATCGTAGCGAGACTTATGTAAGGAGATATAACTATGTACGCTGTTATCGTAACCGGTGGTAAGCAGTATAAGGTTGCTGAGGGTGACGTTCTCTACATCGAAAAGCTTAATGCTGAGGCTGAAGAGAAGATTACTTTTGATACAGTTCTTGCAGTTGGTACCGAGGATGGTATCAAGGTTGCTAAGGATTGTGCAAATGCAACTGTTGATGCAACTGTTCTTAAGAACGGCAAGGGCAAGAAAATTACTGTTTTCACCTACAAGCCAAAGAAGGACGAGAAACGCAAGAAGGGTCATCGTCAGCCATACACTAAGGTTGAGATTACCAAGATTAATGCGTAATGATTAAAATTGAATTTTACCGTGGCATTAACGGATTATGCGGCTTTGAGGCACAGGGTCATTCTATGGCGGCTGATGCCGGAGAGGACATTATCTGTGCGTTCGTTTCAAGTGCATGCCTTATGACAGCCAATACTGTCACTGAGGTGCTCGGACTTGATGCTGATGCAAGGGCAGAGGATGGCTTTTTAAAGCTTATGATTTTGCAGGATGCCACATCTGCACAGGATATTCTTAACGGACTTAAGCTCCATATGACAGAGCTTGAAAAGGATTATCCTGATAACATTAAAGTGATTTATCGGAGGTGTAATAATGCTTAAGTTAGATTTACAGCTTTTCGCTCATAAAAAAGGTATGGGTTCTACAAAGAACGGTCGTGATTCAGAGTCAAAGCGTCTTGGCGCTAAGAGAGCTGACGGACAGTTTGTTCTTGCAGGCAATATCCTTTACCGCCAGAGAGGCACTCATATTCACCCTGGCAATAATGTTGGAATCGGTAAGGACGATACTCTTTTTGCTCTTATCGACGGCACTGTTAAGTTTGAGAGAATGGGTAAGGACAGAAAAAAGGTTTCTGTTTATCCTGTTGAGCAGTAATAATAAGTATTTAAAGCACGGACTTTGTCCGTGCTTTTTATTATGCTTTAGCAAAAGAACGACCGGAGTGGCGGTCGTTCAACAACTGCCCGCTATGCGGGTAAGATTAAAGCTT
>JAIDEF010000246.1 GCA_029054965.1 Eubacterium sp. | reverse complement strand
GTATCATATATCAAAGTAAGTACTAATAAGGAATCATTAAAATTTACATCTATAATTTTACTGTCATGAATCGTAAATTTCTCGTTATACCATTTAGGCAGATTTTTTTTCGTATATTCAAGATACTCTTTAACTCCAACTATATTTTCACTTCTACAACGATTTCTGTACCATTCTTTCCCAAAATATCGCATTATTAATCAACTCCTATATAAAAAATATATGTGCACCATTGCGATCAATGGTATGATAATGTTCATAATATCCAAATACGTTTTCCTTTCCATCGTCAAATTCAGGACCAACTGGAATTATTCCTCCACTGGCTTCTTTCGCCAACCAGTATGCTGATTGTCCAGAAGTAGTGAATACATCTCTTCCTTTGGATACTCGCTTTAAAGCTTCATTTTTTGTCAATGTATCACCTAATACAACAAACCCACCTATACGATATGCTTTCCAATAATAAATTCCTTCATTTTTTCCTTTTTGAACTTCTGAACGCAGATTCTCATCGGCTATTTCTGCTGTAGAAGGTATTTCGATAGTTACCGAACCATTGAGAGCTTCACAAACAGCCTTTACAATGAAATACACTATCATTAGTCCTGTAAGACAAAGTAAAACATCAACAATTATTTTACCAGTAGCCACTGCCCCGGCAGCTTCTGCAGCCATATATCCATTAGAATCCAAACTGTTTATCGGATTATTTTCACAATAAGCAAACATATTAGTGCCGAGCAAGCCTGTGCCTGTATCACAATAAATATCTGCATTTAAAAATCTGCCGATTGTTGGGTTATAGTATCTTGACTGTAGGTAATAGAAACCTGTTTCCGAATCAAAATAATAACCCCTGTATCGGATTGGATTTACATTACCGATATGACTTTTTGAGGTAATCGCCTTGCCGTTTGCGTCTGTAACGGATATGGTATTGCCCCAGGAATCGTAGACATATTTTGCAACAAGATTTCCTGATGCGCTATATAATGCTTCTACATCCCCTCTTGAATTGCAGGTTACAAAA
>JAIDEF010000245.1 GCA_029054965.1 Eubacterium sp. | reverse complement strand
TTCCTATATTAATCAGGGATTCTTTTGTTCTTTTACCGACATTCGGTATAAATGTTAAATCTGTTTTCATAATTTAACCCTTTAATTTTTTTCATATTATATCATAAAAAATGATTTCAATCAAACAATTATATCAAAAATAAAGGACCGATTGATTATCGGTCCTTTATTCTATAAGTCCTGCAAATCTGCTGCTGTTATATCATTTTCAAGATTATCCCTTGCTAAATCATTATCAATAACTGCATACGCATCAGATATAGGCTTTTCCTTATTCTGTTTTTTTGAATAAGGCTTTGTGTGATAAACCTTTTGGTTCGGTGCCGATGTTCCGGCAATAATTGCACGCACCTGTTTTTTACCGCATTTTGCCTTGCCCTGAATTTCAGGAACAGACGATGCTTCATTTCTTGCCTGAGTATGTGTTCTTTCAGGTCTTTTCATTCCTTGCTTTGCCATAAAATTCACCCTGTAATAGTTTACCCTGTTTAGATAACTATATAAACTTTATCAGTTCTTTTTTGTGATTAATATGTATTCCGATATGACCGATACTAAGTATTATTACAGCAATAATAAGCAAAATATTTTTGCCGTAAATTCCAAGAATCAAAAATGAAATACAAGGAAGCGTTGCTCCTGCAACAGGAATACCGAGCAAACTGCTGTAAAAATCCTCCATAGTTTTTTTGCTTTTAAAATACTTAACCCAATATATCTCGTAAAGCATCATAAACAGAAAAGACAGTATCAGCCAAATTATCCATAATGAGCCAAATTTAACATTAAAATCTTTAAAAACAAGCACAATGCAGGTTACAAAAATCTGACCGATACTTTCAAATATTTTCAGCATTTTATTTTCAGTTTTAACAGATTTATCATAGCCATCAGGTTTGTTTTTGATCCAGAACACATTTGGAATAAACAGCATTGCAAGGTAAATCAAACCTATATATGAAAAGCCAAAATTCATAATCATATTTTCCTCATCGTTTTATTTTAATAAAAAACACATATTGAAATTTTTATAACTCTATTAGTTATATAAAAATCCCTATTCCGAAAATTTGGAATAAGGATTTTTGGAGCTGATGATCGAATTTGAACCGACGACCTTGAGTTATAGATAAGTGTATATTATT
>JAIDEF010000244.1 GCA_029054965.1 Eubacterium sp. | reverse complement strand
ATTATCAATATTCACTTTAACATTATGATGGGGCTGTATTACAACAAAGCCCATTTGACTGCCTCTCTTAATCCGTCACTATGTATTTTATCAATACTGTTTTCTGCTAATTCAAGCATATCCGATAAATCACAATTCCATAATTCTGTATTTGATAAAATATCCTTTACCGAATGATTTTTAATATATTCCACTGCAGATTTATCATCGTTTACATCCTTTGTTTTGTAATATTCAATAAGACACGCGAGAGAAAATACAAGAGTCTTTGGTAAAGCGTTATTCTTTTTTACATAATCAATAATAGTAGGCAGAACTCTTGCAGTAAACTTGCTTACTGAGTTAAGAGATATGGACTGCCATAAATGCTTTATATACGAATTTGCAAAGCGTTCAAGCACGGCATCTGCAAACTGCCTGTTTTCGTAATTATCACCAAGCGTAGGAAGTATATAGTCAAAAAGACAGGTATTCAAAAATGTATTTAAGTCATTATCTTTAAGACTTTCTTTTACGGTTTCAATACCACATAGCAAAGACGGAAAAACAAGCGAAGTATGCGCACCGTTCAGAATACGCACCTTCATTTTTTTGTATGCTTTTACATCATCGGTCCAGATAACATTAAGTCCTGCTTTCTGCAAGGGTAATTCCTTTTCATAATTGCCCTCGATAACCCACAGATGATACGGCTCTGCGGTATCAAGCAGCTTATCATCATATCCGATTTCAGTGCAAAGCTGTTCTGCCTCATCCTTTGGATAGCCGGTTACAATTCTGTCTACAAGGGTATTGCAGAAATCATTTTCATCAGCAATCCACTTGCAGAAATCCTCGCCCAAATCCCAAAGCCTTGCATATTCAAGCACACACTTCTCAAGCTCTTTACCGTTATTGTCTATCAGCTCACAAGCTAAAATCACAAATCCCTTTAAGCCTGTTTTATATCTTTCATAAAGCAATTGTGTCAGCTTTGCAGGGAATGATTTTGCAGGCTTATCCGTTAATTTATCTTCAGCAGAAAAGGCAATTCCTGCCTCTGTGGTATTTGAAATAATAAATCTGAAATCGGGATTTTGGGCAAGTTCAAGATAATCATCAAAATCCTTGTATAGATTGATTGCTCTGCTGATTGAATGAATTTCTGTTCTCTCACAGATTTCTTTTCCGTTTTCAATACCTCGCAGATAAAGATTATATCTGCAGTTCTGCTCATTCAAAACATCAACTGTTTTTGAATCTGTTGGTGATACAATCACGATTCTGCCATCATAAATACCTTGTTTATTCATCCTATCCACAAAGCAATCTGTAAAACCTCGCAGAAAGTTCCCTGTTCCGAACTGTATTATTCTTTCTTTCATAATTTACTCCGCGTCTGAAAATTTAATAAGCAGCTTTGCAAGTGAACCATCATTATGTGTAAGTGCATCAAAAGCATCTTTTGAATTTTCAGCATCATAAATTTTGCTAATCATTTTTACAGGATTCACCTTTTCCGCTTTTACAAGAGCAATCAACTCTTCAAAATCCTTTGTAAAAGCATTACGAGAACCAAAGATATTAAGTTCCTTTTTCAGAATAACTGAATGTATAAATGTGGTTTCACGCTTGCCGTTGCCTATAAGAATAATATTAGCACCGTGAGCAGCATTGTCAATACAGTTCAAAAAGGTTTCAGGTGCACCGCAGGCTTCAATACAAACATCAAAGCCATTTCCGTTTGTAAACGCATTACACTCGCTTTGAAAATCCTGTTCTTTTACATTTATTGTTAAATCTGCACCATATTCTTTGGCAAGTGAAAGCCTGCTTGAAAGCATATCGGCAATAGCAACTCTTGCACCCATTGCTTTTGCTTTCAGCAGTGCGAAAAGACCGATTGGTCCTGCGCCCATAATAAGCAGATTGTCACCCTGCTTAATCTCTGCACGGGACAGAGCGTGATTACTGATAGAAAACGGCTCAATCAGTGCAAGCTGCTGAGCAGTTAAGCCCTTGCCGTCAATAATGCGTTCAATCGGCATTGTGATATATTCCTGAAAACTGCCGTCACGTTGAACACCCATTGTCTGATTATCTGTGCAGGCATTTACGATTCCTCTTTTACAGGAATAACATTCACCGCAGTTAAAATACGGATTGCAGGTTACAATATCACCCTTATTCAAGCCTTTTTCATTATCGGGTATTTCAACAATCTGTGCTGAAAATTCGTGACCCGGTATTCTCGGATAGGTTGTAAAAGGCTGGTTGCCTGTGAAGGATGCAACATCAGCACCGCAGATTCCGCAGTAAAGCACTTTCAAAAGTACCTCGCCGTCCTTTGCCACAGGCTTTTCCTTATCAATTATTTTTATTTCAAATGGTTTTGTAATTTCAATTGCTTTCATCATTTTTCCTCATCAATAAACGCTTTGTTCCAGATTACCGCCGTTTTCAGTGGTGCACCCTTGCAGTAAATCCTGTTTTCATAAGCACATACAGGGTCAGCTATAAATTCTTCCTTATCAATCAGCTTAACAAGCTCGTCAAAATGGCTGTCGCACAAAATCTCAATAGCTTGTTCCATATGCTTTTGTGTAAAATTGATAGATGATAAAATCACCTGATTTTTAAAGCCGAAGGGCATTGTATCATATGTAACCTTAGGTCCGAGAGAAAAGCTGTCGTATATTCCGTTACAGCCGAGAGCACTGTAATCAAAGGCAATTCTGCTTTCAAGCTCTGTGCCTGAAGTGCCGACAAAAACGGTTGCCGTGCCACCTAAATGATTTATTATACTTTCAGCAATCTCATACTCATTCATATCAGCAGTTGACATATAATCCGCATTTAAGTTTTCTTTAACAAATTCTGCTTTTCCGCTTTTTTCGTTGCTTCTTGCAACAAACAAAATTTTTGCATTTTTGTGATTGCGTCTTATCTGATCACCGATAAAAAGTCCTGTTGTGCCAAGACCGAATATAACAGCTCTGTCAAAGGTGCTTTCACAGGCAAGCTTTCTTGCAAGCTCCTCATTGCAATTGTTTCTTGCCATTTCCACTCTGAAATTCTGTGCAGCACCAATATCACACATACGCTCATGCTGAAAAATTGCACAGGCATAGGGATCGGAAAACACAAGTCTTTTGGCAAGAGAAAGCGGTAATCTTGTTAAATTTTTATATTTTTCAGGCAAGTGCAAAAGCATATCGGGATTAAAATACCCCTTATCACAGAATATACCATCTGCACCGTCACAGCCGTATTCAAAATAGCTTTCATCCTCTGTAAAACGAGTAGGATCATAACTGTCTCCGCCACGGATAAGAACGATTGCAAAGCGATTTTCACCGGATACCCACACAACGCCCTCATGACCGTTTATCAGTCTTTGCTCTCCAATTGGAAATTTAGCAGTAAGATTAGATGCTCTGCCCATTTTCATAAGCTCAAAATCCGTGCCGCAAAAACCGCAGAACACAGGCAGTGCCTCTATTCCCTCTTTTTCAGGCTCATTTCTCAACCGCCTGCGTGGCGGATTGATTAAATTAATTTCACCATATCTTATCGGTTTATTTTTATCATTTACAAAATAAGTTGCATTTGTTTTCAAATCATATATCATCCTTTAAAATTCTTCAATTTCAATATTTACATTATTCTCTTTATCGAGGGTTAAAACCGTACCGCCGAGGCAGCCAAAATCAAAATAGCAGTTATAGGAACTTTTTGTAAAATAGCCGAGCGTTACACCGTCAAGTTCGGTTACAAAGTTATTATTATGGTCGTGACCTGCAAACATATGCGTACCGCCGTTTTCCTTAAAAGCGTTGAAGAAACCGTCATTCACCTTTGCCGTGCAAGTTCCCTCACGGCGCTCCCCCAATTCAAAGCCGTCTTCAAACTGTGTGTATTCAGGAACGGGAACATGCATAAACGCCATATTCGGCACAGCAGAACCGCTTGTTTCTTTAATTCCGTTTACTGCCCATTTGTACCAGGCAATCTGATTTTCGCCGACACCGCCGTCTGTAATCTGACCGTCAACCACTCTGAACTGACCGTCATCTATCATAAAGAGTGAATAAACAGGCTTATCATTTCTTGTTAAATTCACAATATAATTGCCCATTCCGTTCATGCCTT
>JAIDEF010000243.1 GCA_029054965.1 Eubacterium sp. | reverse complement strand
GTTTAGCTATGTCATTCTATCAGGAATTACAATTGGATGCTGTTGGTTTCAAATCACTTATTAAAGAATCAAAAAATAAAAAGGAAAAGGCTTCTCATATTGCGATTTTTATTTTTAAAGTGCTTTTAAACACTTTGTTCTGTATTCTTTTAGTCACTGCCTTTTCTGCTGTTTTTAAGGATGAAAACAGAATGGTTGGTGTTATAATTACCATTAGTATTTTACAGTTCAGGTTAGTTGATTTGCAGTTAAAAAAATCGCACGCGGTGCTTTCTCTGGCAATTGTATTTATTATTTTGATGTTCGGACCGCATCTTGCAAACTTGGTGCAGAATTTAATGCTTTTGCCTGGTAATTTGTCTGCTTTGGCAGCACTGCCTATTCATTTGGTTTGTATTTTTGGAATTGTGATATTTGGCTGTCATAATATAAATTTGTATAATCAGTTTGTTTTTGTTCTCGGTTATCTGTTGTTATATGGATATGATGTAACAGGAAAGCTTTATATTTTAAGAGTTGCCTGTATTGGTGTAGGTGCTCTTATTGTAATCTCAATTTATTGTATTAAGCAAAGAAAAAGAACCTGTGAGCGCACACTGAAAAATATATTTAAAGAATTTAATATTCGTTCAGTAAGAACAAGCTGGCAGATTAAAATAACGCTTGCAGTAGCAACTATTCTTGTATTTACAAAGCTTATTGGTGCAGAAAGAGGAATGTGGGCCGGCATCGCCACAATGTCAGTAATTGTTCCGAATCTTAATGATATACCAAAAAGATCAATAAACAGATGCATGGGAAATATTGCAGGCAGTGTATTGTTTGCATTAATGTACACGGTTTTTCCGGATTATATAAAAAGCTTTATAGGTGTTATCGGCGGTATCGGAAATGGATTTTGTTCTCAGTATAGATGGCAGGCTATGTTTAATTCACTTGGCGCAATGGCTATGGGGGTTACTTTTTTTGGAGCAATGGACGTTTCAATATGGTCGAGGCTGTTTAACAATGTAATCGGTGCTGTTTATGGAATTCTGTTTGGATTGCTGTTTCACAGGATTGCTGCATTGATTATAAAAAAGAACAGTATAAAAAATGTAATAAATTAACTGAATGTTAATCTCGATTAGATTTAGTATAAAAATAGGGCTGTTTCACTTTTGTGAAACAGCCCTATTGTACTATCAGCTATAATTTGAATACTATTTTACAAGCTTGATTAATTCCTCTCGGCTCAGACCACAGTGTCTTGCATTGTCATTATTCGGCACCGCTCTGATAACCTCACCATTGTAGCGTGAAACAAGCAGCTCACACTCCTTGCCGTCAACTGTGATTGTTTCGATTGAATAATCTTCTTTAAGAGGAACCTGCTTTGCAAGGCTTGATTTTTCAGTTAATGCACCTGTCGGGCAAAGCTTAACACATAAGCCGCAGTTGGTACATTTTGTCTGGTCAAGCGGCAGTGCGAAGGCAGGTGAAACACTTGTCTTGAAGCCACGTCCTAAAAGACCGATTGCACTGATGTCCATAACCTCTTTGCAGGAACGAACACATAGTCCGCAAAGAATACATTTTGCAGTGTTTCTTTCAATAAATGCATTGTCATCCCTTGTATATTTCTGCGGCATTTCGCCTGCAAATCTATCCGGGTTGATGTCGTATCTCTGTGCAACTGAAAGCAGCTTGCATTTGAAGTATTCACGGCAGCCGCATTCAAGACAGCGCTGTGCTTCCTTCTGAGCCTCTTCAACTGCAAGACCCATTGATACCTCGTCAAAGTTATTGCGTCTGATTTCAGCATCAAGCACCTTGGCATTAATTCTTGCCACAGGCTCTTTACCGCTTAAATTAATTTTGTCCTCGTCACGCTTGCTAATATACTTTGGTGTTAAATCAAGTTCCTCACCCTTGAGGTAGGCATCAACAACCTTAACACATCTGTCAGCCTCGCCGATAGCGGCAATAGCAATGGATGCACCCTTGTTTGTTGCATCACCGATAGCAAATACACCGTCAATATCTGTGGTGAAGGTATCTTCATCTGCGCTGATTGTTCCTCTGTCTGTTAAGCCGACAACATTTTCAAAATCACCGCTGTCGAGCTTCTGGCCGATTGCCATAATTACACTGTCGAGTGGCAGATATTCAGTTTGGCCCTCAATAGCAACAGGCTTTCTTCTGCCTGATGCGTCAGGCTCACCAAGCTCCATAAGCTGCAGTGTCATACCGCACACTTTACCATTTTCGCTATGGATTTCAACAGGGTTGGTAAGGAATTTATAGATAACGCCCTCTTCCTTGGACTCTTTAATTTCAATTTCCTCGGCAGGCATTTCCTTTTCGGTACGGCGGTAGATTACATAGACCTCTTTTGCACCGAGTCTTACCGCTGTTCTGCAGGCATCCATTGCTGTGTTGCCACCGCCGCATACTGCAACCTTGTCACCGATTTCTACAGGATTACCCTGAATAACACTTCTTAAGAAATCAATACCACCATAAACGCCCTGTGTGTCCTCTCCCTTAACACGCATAGGGCTTGATTTCCATGCACCCGGTGCAAGAATAACAGCATCATTAACACTCTTAAGCATATCAAGTGTAATATCCTTGCCGAATTTACAGTTGTTAACAAGGCGAACACCTGTTTTTTCAATCAGGCTGATTTCTGCATCAAGGATTTCCTTGGGCAGTCTGTATTGCGGAATACCATAACGGAGCATACCGCCCATTTTGTCCATCATATCAAAAACAGTAACCTCGTGACCGAGTGTTCTGAGATAAAGTCCTGCTGATAGGCCTGCAGGTCCGCCGCCTACAATTGCAACCTTTTTGCCTGTTGCAGGTTTGCATTCAGGCAGGTAGCTGTCGCCCTTTAAGTCAAGATCAGCGGCAAAGAATTTAAGCTGAGCAATGTTAATCGGATCTTCAACCTTTCCGCGTCTGCAAGCCTTTTCACAAGGGTGCGGGCAAACTCTGCCGATTGATGCAGGGAGCGGAATTTTATTTTTAATAAGCTTTAACGCTTCGTCAAATTTGCCGTTGGCAATAAGACCGACATAGCCCTGGCAGTCAGTGTTTGCAGGGCATGCGAGCTGGCACGGAGCAACACAGTCGCCGTCGTGAGCCGACATAAGCAGCTCCATAGCAATTTTTCTTGATTTAATAACTCTTTCGCTTTCGGTATGGATAACCATACCCTCGCTGATTTTAGCAGAGCAGGAGCGAAGGAGCTTTGGTACACCCTCAGCCTCAACAACGCAAAGACCGCAGGCACCATAAATTTCTACTGCCTCATCATAGCAAAGGGTTGGAATGTAAATTCCGTTAGTCTTTGCCGCTTCTAATATTGTACTGCCGGCAGGAGCAGTAATCTCTTGACCATTGATTGTCAGGTTAATCATATTCACTTAACTACTCCTCCTTATTTTCTTATGATTGCACCGAACTTACAGTTCTGAATACATTTGCCGCATTTGATACATTTGTCAGTGTCAATAGTGTGCGGCTGTTTAACTGAGCCTGAAATTGCATCAACAGGGCAGTTTTTTGCACAGAGAGTACAGCCCTTACAATTATCCTCGATGATTGAATACTCAATAAGGCTTGAGCATTCACCTGCAGGGCAGGTTTTATTTTCAATATGAGCTATGTACTCATCCTTAAAATACTTGATTGTAGTTAAAACGGGGTTTGGTGCTGTCTGACCAAGTCCGCAGAGTGCACCGTCTTTAATGCCATAGCAAAGCTCTTCAAGAAGCTCAACATCGCCGTCTTTGCCTTTGCCTTCGGTAATTCTTGTTAAAATCTCAAGCATTCTTGTTGTGCCGATTCGGCAGTGAACGCATTTTCCGCAGCTTTCCTTGGCAGTGAAGTCAAGGAAGAATTTTGCCATACCTACCATACAGGTGCTTTCATCCATAACAACCATTCCGCCTGAGCCCATAATTGCGCCTGTTGCACCAAGCGCCTTGTAGTCAATTACAGTGTCTATCAGCTGGGCAGGAATACATCCGCCTGACGGACCGCCCATCTGAACAGCCTTGAATGCCTTGTCACCCTTCATTCCGCCGCCAATGTCAAAGATAACATCACGCAGGGTTTTACCCATAGGAATTTCAACAAGACCGCTTCTTTTCACCTTGCCTGTTACGGCAAATACCTTAGTGCCCTTTGAGCCTTCAGTACCCATAGCGGCAAAGGCCTCGCCGCCGTTGTTTATTATCCAGGAAACATTGGCGAAGGTTTCAACATTGTTGATGTTAGATGGCTTTCTCCAGTAACCGCTCTGAGCGGGGAACGGAGGCTTAAGCCTTGGCATACCTCTGTGACCCTCAAGTGATTCGATAAGTGCAGTTTCCTCACCGCATACAAATGCGCCGGCACCTGCCTTAATCGTCATTGTGCAGCTAAAATCCGTACCAAAAATATTTTTACCTAAATAGCCCTTTTCGGTTGCGTCCTCAATTGCCTTTTCAAGTCTTTTGATCGCAAGTGGATATTCGGCACGAACATATACAACAGCGTTCTTTGCACCAATTGCGTATGCACCGATTAGCATACCCTCAATAAGATTGTGGGGGTCACTCTCAATAACAGCTCTGTCCATAAATGCACCCGGGTCACCCTCGTCTGCATTACAGATTAAATATTTTTCATCATCCTCACTCTGTCTTGCGGCATTCCATTTGAACCATGTGGGGAATCCTGCACCGCCTCTGCCTGCAAGTCCTGATACCTTGATTACGTCAATAACATCCTCAGGTGTCATTGTTGTAACTGCCTTTTTAAGGGCGGTATATCCCTCTGCTTCAACAAATTCGTCAATGCTTTCAGGGTTGATGATACCGCAGCGGCGAAGTGCAATACGTGTCTGTTTGTCTAAAAATTCCTTGTCCTCATCACTTACAAGCAAATCGGCAATTGCCGATTCGTTGCCTGTCTGAGCGTATTCTGCAATTTTTTCAGCATCCTTTTCGGTAACTCTTACAAGCCTTTTAACATCACCATTATCATCATAAATATCAACAATCGGCTCAAGGTAGCACATACCTATACAGCCTGCGATAGTCAGCTTTGCTCCGTTAAGGTTGCAGTTAAGCAACGCTTTTCTTACTTTTTCGGCACCTGCTGCAATACCGCAGGAGCCTTCACCGATAACTATTTTCATATTACTCAGCCTCCCTTAACTCTCTTAAAATTTTCTTTGTTTTATCAGGAGTCAATGAGCCGTATGTATCCTCATTAATCATCATAACCGGTGAAAGTGAGCAGCAGCCAAGACAGGCAACGCACTTTAATGAGAATAACCCATCCTCTGTTGTTTCACCGTCATCAATTCCAAGCTCATCCTTGATTGTCTGTAAAATCAGCTCGCTTGAATTAACATGGCAGGCAGTGCCCTGACAAAGCATAATTAAATATTTGCCAACGGGTGTAAGTCTGAATTGCGTGTAAAATGTAGCAACGCCCATGATTTCACTTTCAGCGATTCCTGTTTTTTCGCTTATTAAGCAAATGGCCTCTTTCGGCAGATATCCGTAAATATCCTGTGTTTTTTGCAGTATTGTTATTAAGGAGCCTTTCTTGTCAGCAAGTGCTGTCAGAACAGGCTCAATTAAACTTAAATTAATTTTTTTCTCCAAAATTTCGTTACCTCCAGCGATTTTCATAACTATATATATGGGAGCACTCATATAATACTAAATTGAACCCACAGTTTCAAGTGTTGATTTATGGAATTTAACTTTAATTTATATATTATTAATATATTTGTTAACTGTTTTTGCAATTCCGTCCTCTGCGTTTGAAGGTGCAGTGAATTTTGCAGCGGCTTTGCAGTCATCAGATCCATTGTCCATGGCAAAGGAAAATTCTGCCCACTCAAGCATTTGGATATCATTGCCTGCATCACCAAAGCACATTACTTCGTTTGCAGTAATACCTAATGCATTGCTCAGATTTGCAATGGCAGTACCCTTGTTTGCTGTTTGGGATGTTCCCTCAAGGCAGCCTTCAAAGCTGACAGAGGTGGTTAATTTAAGCTCCTTCATTTTTGAAGTAAAGCATTCATACTGTCTGTCTTCTAAGGAATAAAGTGTAATTTTTTCAATGCCCCTGTCACCGAGATATTCAATTAAATCATCGTGTGCATCCATTGTCCCTTCAATCTGGTCTAAGAATTCCTGAGGCAGATCAGTGTTGTTGTTGAAAAACTCAATGCATTCAGTCTGATAATGACTTTTGCCGTTAATATAAACCTCAAAAAATACTTTTTGTTTTAAAAAATGACTGATTGCATCAATGGCAGTTTTATTTGGTATCAGGTCACAGCACAGTGTTTTCCGACGGCTTCGGTCATAAACTCCTGCACCGTTTGCATAAATTACATAATCGGCAAAGGGAATCTGGTCAGTCACATTATCAGTCAGCAAAAGGGGTCTGCCTGTGGCAATTGCAATTTTAACACCTTTATTATGAGCTTTTTCTAAGGCACTTACAGTGAAATCAGTTATTGTTATATGGTCAGGCGACATTAATGTGCCGTCTAAATCAGTGGCTATTAATTTTATCGACATATTTTTATGTTCCTTTCTTTTAAAATATTCTAACATACAATTCAATATTTATCTACATAAAAATTTTTACGAATAAGTAATGAATAATTATCGGAGAAACAGGTGAGTATTATGAGAAAATTTATAAATGCTTTTTTGGTGTTGGTAATTATAATCGGAGTTCTGAACTTATGCGATTTGTACTCAGGTTATAAGCTTAGCTTAGGTGTTGACAGAGTTTTTACTACTGAGGAAAACACGGCAGAGGCGAGTCATAAGCAGAATTCCGAAAATAAAGATAATCTCAATAATTATCTTTATCGTCATATGGATGAAGATGATAAAAAAACCTACAACACAATATATAAC
>JAIDEF010000242.1 GCA_029054965.1 Eubacterium sp. | reverse complement strand
AATCTCTCTCATTTATACACCTCTTATAGAAAAAAGACCAAGTGAAAAATACTTGGTCTTTATTTTTTATTCACCGGCAGAAATATCGTAGAAAACGATTTCATTTGATTTGACATAGCCTTTTTCACGAGCCTTTTGCTCTATGTAATCGTCCTTATTTTCGTTATCAAGCACTGCCTGAAGCTCTTTATTAGTTTCAACCTGGTCATCAACCTTAACGGCAATCTCATCCCTCTGTCTTTCAAGACGGCTGATATCGGCATTTTGATTAACCATTGTAACACCAAAAAACAAAAATGCAACAACCAAAGCCAGTGAAACGATAAGCATAGGAATATTCTTTTTGTTTGAAAAAATTGCTTTAAAGGATTTACTTTTCTTTCCTGCCTGTTTTACCATTTCTATCACCCTTAGACTTCTTTTTAACAAAAGACTTTACATTCGCTTTTTTATTATAATATATATTATATAGCTTTTGCAACACTTTTTTTAAACTTTTTGACCATTTTTTCAGCTTTTCGGCAATTGCCATATGAAGTGGTTTTGTCACATAGCCAAGTGTAAAAAGCACAAGCAGAAATCCTAAAAGGATGAAAAAAAGATAAATCATTCTTATACCGCCGCTGTTGAATATCAGCAAATAGCAGAACACTGTAAAGGCGCTTATTATCCAGAAAAGAAAGTCAAAGAAAAATTTATCATTGAAAATCAGTCTGGGCAGTCTAAGAAAATCAAAGAGCAACCCCAGTGCTCCGCCTGCAAGCACAGCATAAAAAATATTCTCAGCCACCGAAAAGCCTTTTTATTATTGAATTGCCCGAAACCTTTTCACTGTAGCTGAGTGAATTGATTTTTCCGCTTACAATCAGATTGCCCGTATCAATACTCAGCTCCTCAATATGCAGAAGCTCGCCTTTTATTGTCAACTCATCACTCTCGCAGATAACCAAAATTTCCTGCTCATTGAATTCATCGACATCGGTAACTCCTGTTATACTGAGATTTTCCCTGTTATCAAGATTGATTGAATGCTGTGCTGTTAAGTTCATAAAAAAATCACCTGCTATAAAATATGCAGATGATTTCTCATTTATTATAATTGCTCATACATTTTAACAGCATCTTCCTTTAACGCATGCTCATTCACCGCAAGAACTCTGTAGCTTCTCACGTTTGCTCCAAGAGAAATTTTAATAATATCTCCAACCTTAATATCATATGATGCTCTGGCGATTTTATCGTTAACCTCAACCTTACCTGCATCACACGCTTCATTTGCAACTGTCCTGCGTTTAATAATGCGTGAAACCTTTAAATATTTGTCTAACCTCATTAGCTCACCTCACAAAAAAATTAAGGCATCACTATTTTGTGATGCCTTAAAGAGAAATTATTTAACTGCATCCTTAAGAGCTGCACCAGCCTTGAAGGTAGGAACCTTAGCAGCAGGAATTTCGATTGTTTCCTTTGTGCGTGGGTTTAAACCGGTACGAGCAGCACGCTCTTTGATTGAGAAAGTACCGAAGCCAACAAGAGCAACCTTGTCACCATCAGCAAGAGCATCCTTTACTGAATCAAAAACTGCAGCTACTGCAGCCTCTGCATCCTTCTTTGAAAGTTCTGCCTTTGCAGCTACAGCTGCAACGAGTTCTGTTTTATTCATTTAAAATTCCTCCGTTTTGGCTTTTTCAGCCATAATTTCTTTTGCTCTATCCCAAAGCAAATCAAGCTCTTCGATTGATGAGTCTTTCATCAAAATACCTTTTTCATCCGCAAGCTGTTCAACAAGCTTAAAACGGCTTATAAATTTATCCGTAGCGGCAGTCAGGCATTCTTCACTGTCAGCCTCAATAAATCTTGAAACATTCACACAGGAAAACAGCAAATCACCGAATTCCTCAGCAATATGAGCCTTATCACCTTGAACAATAGCTGATTGTAACTCGTTAATCTCCTCCGACAGTTTGCTGAAAGCACCGTTTGAATCATGCCAGTCGAAGCCGACCTTAGCAGCCCTTGACTGAACCTTCTGTGCACGCATTAAAGCAGGCAGTTCTTTGGGAATACTATCCATAGTTTCACTCTGTTTTTTTATACCCTTGGTTTTTGCCTTGGCACTATCCCAGCTTAAAAGAGCCTCTGCCTCATTATCTGCATTGACTTCACCGAAAACATGTGGATGTCGAACAATAAGCTTCTGACATAAATCATTACAGACATCGTCAAAATCAAAATTGTTCTGTTCCCTTTCCAGCTCGGTATGAAGAACAATCTGAAGCAGCACATCACCAAGCTCCTCACGAAGCCCATCAGTACTGTTCTTATTAATAGCCTCAATTACCTCGTAGGTTTCCTCAATAAAATTCTTTTTTATTGAGTCATGGGTCTGTGCCCTGTCCCATGGACATCCGCCCGGAGATCTTAGAGCAGTAATAATAGTTAAAAGATCATTGACATCATATTTTTCTTTAAATTCAAAATCAACAGCCATTAATACATACTCACTTTCGATTAACTTGTCTATGGCAATCATACTATAAATAGCAGGAAATTTCAAGTATTTAAAGAAAAATTTACACTTATACTATAAATTCATTCACTAATCTCTGTTTCTTAATCTTATCGTACGGGTTGTCACAAGCAAAATCAAATATATAACCGGACACACAGCCAGCAATAAAATAAGCTTAGGAAATGTCAGTGAAATACTGAGCTTTGCGTAGCTTACGGCGATATATGTAATTATTCCGCAAAAAACAGGTTTTATGAATATATCAAAGCAGGAAAATCTCGCATTTGTTTTTTTACGTATTGTTATCAGATTCATAACCACTACGACCAGAAAGCCTGCTGAGTTCGATACTGCTGCCGCCAGAACATTATATTCCGAATCAGGAATAAAAATAAAATTCATTGCCAGCCTGAGTACACAGGATATTATAAATGCAGGTATTGTAGATTTA
>JAIDEF010000241.1 GCA_029054965.1 Eubacterium sp. | reverse complement strand
GTATAACAGTTGACAGTGATTTATTGGCAATAATAAGAAAACTTGCTGAAGATGACGACCGCTCACTATCACAATATATAAACCTTGTTTTAAAAAAGCATATTGAAAATAAAAAGTAAAGAAGCAGTCACCGTTAAGTGACTGCTTCTTTATAAGTATTTGAAATTATGCCATAAATGAACGAATTACTGCTTCGCAGTCCTTCTTATCCATAATTTTCGGTACAGGGTAAAGCGGATTACCTTCTTTAAGTGCACGCTCAACGAGCAGTGGTAAATCCTCCTCCTTGATGAAATCAAACTTTTCGGGAATATTCATATTCTTATTCAGAGTTCTGATTGCATCAATAAATGCTCTTCCCTTTCCTGCAGTATCAAGACCGGCTCCGATACCGACTAAATCAGCCAGCTTGGCAAGCTTCGGATATGCAGCGTCTGCATAATAATCAAGAACATACGGTAAAATAACTGCATTAGCAAGACCATGAGGTGTGCCGTAAAGACCGCCGAGATTATGTGCAATTGCATGAACATAACCAACATAAGCGTGAGTGAATGCACGACCTGCAAGGAATGAGCCCTTGAGCATATTCTGTCTTGCTTCAATATTTTTGCCGTCTGCATATGCTGTTTCAATATTTGCAAAAATAAGCTTTGTAGCTTCTTCTGCTTCTCGGATAGTATCCTTCGTATTGCTTCTGCCTATATAGGCTTCAACAGCATGAGTGAGTGCATCCATACCTGTGGTAGATGTAATATGCGGTGGAAGACCGACTGTTAATTCAGGGTCAAGCACTGCATATTTAGGTCTGAGACAGGTATCATTGATTGCGTTCTTCTCGTGTGTTTCAGGGTCTGAAACAACTGCAGCAACAGTAGTTTCGGAGCCTGTACCTGCAGTAGTAGGAACTGCAAAGAACGGCGGTAATGCTTTGCGTACTTTAAGCTGACCACGCATTTGTCTGACAGTCTTATTCGGTCTTACTACTCTTGCAGCAGCAGCCTTGGCACAGTCCATTGGTGAACCGCCGCCGAAAGCGATGATGCCCTGACAGCCGTTCTTAACATACATATCCTTACAATCCTCGATATTAGGAATTGTAGGGTTTGGCTGAACGCCGTCATAAACAACATAATCAACACCGACTTCATCAAGCTTCTCAAACATAGGATCAAGAAGATGAAGACCCATCAAACCTTTATCTGTTACAACGAGTACCTTATTTATGCCCTTGCTCTTAATGAACTGCGGAAGCTTCAGAATGCTGCCGGCGCCTTCTAAAAGCTCCGGAGAAGACCAATCCATAAGACACATTGCAACCTTAAATACGCTTTGATAAATTCTATACCAGCATTTTTTAAGTGTCCAGATCATTTTATTCCTCCCTTTCATAATATTTTCATTTATTATTTTACATTTTTGAAGCAGATTTTTCAAGTGTTTTACAAAAATAGTCTTCCAAAACAGTAAAATATATGTTAATATTTAATAAAATTTATAAGTGGGGGAACAGATATGTATGAAGAAAAACTGATTTTCTGCGGCAACAGTGAAAAATTCTTAAAAAAAGAACTGATTGAACACAGCAACAGCTCAAACGGCGGTACTGCATTTCGTAT
>JAIDEF010000240.1 GCA_029054965.1 Eubacterium sp. | reverse complement strand
GTATAGCACAATAGCTGCATTTATTATCGCAGCCGTCACTAAGCTTTAAATAAGCCCAATGAGGCGGCGTTGAAAGCATTCTGTCACCCTCGAGTGGTAAAAGCTTTTTATCAGGGAAAAAGCTTGTAGAAATGCCCAAAGCCGCTTTCTGGCAAATCTTCACAATATCACCATCTGCACCGATACCTATAACAGAATCGACCTCCGGGATTTCATTCAGAATTTCATCCTGATATCTTTCAGCAAGGCAGCCTGTAACAATTATGGATGAAATCATACCTGCAGTTTTATACTCAGCAACCTCGAGGATTGTTTCAATAGCTTCACGCTTTGCATCCTCAATAAAACCGCAGGTGTTAATTATCATAATATCTGCTTCCTCAATTGCACCGACAATAAGAAAGCCTGCTTTATTAAGTTTTTCAAGCATTAATTCGCCGTCAACCTGATTTTTAGGGCATCCAAGCGAAATCATACCTATTTTAATATTCATCATTTTCTAACCTGCAAAATGCTGATTTAATATCTGAATAGGAAAATCCTTTGCGTTGAAGTGCCTGAATAACCTTCTGTTTTCCGTTTTCCTTTTCAAGCTTTGAGGTGTATTTCGCCTCAATCAAGCTAACGATACTATCAACATTATCGAATTCATAATCCTCTAAAACAGCAGAAATTATGTCACCTGCTACACCACGCTTATAACATTCCTGCTTAATATGGTTTGTTGAATACTTTTTTACATTATAAAGATAATCAACAAGACTTGCACAAAAATGCTCGTCATCAAGATAACCGGCTTCAATATAACGCTTGATTGCTCTGTCAGCACTGATCTCATCAACTGTTCGGAGTAATTTTGTTTTAAGCTCCTTAACCGAATGCTCACGCCGCGAAAGCAAATCGCCGCACTTATTAAGTGCTTTTTTATAATTAATACCGGCAACTAATTCCTGCCATTGCTCATCATTAATTTCAGTACCGTCTGCAATATAGTTATCAAGCCAGAAGTTGCTGTCTGTGGTAATTACATATTCATTATCAAGGAGCAGGTGAATTTTGTTACCCCTGCCCCTCTGGTGCGTTATAATCATTAATCCTCGTCATCTTCCACTGCAATATCAAGCTTAGCTCTTGCAGCAGCTCTCGTAGTTTTAACGGCCTTTTCTTCAGCGGCTTCATCCTCTGTCTTTGCCATAGGAGCAGCCTTAGCTCTGTATTTCTGTGCTGATTCTGCCTGAATTTCTTCAAGCTTATCCTTGATTTTAACCTCAAGTTCAGCAGAAAACTCAGGATCATTTTTTATTAAATTCTTAATATTATCTCTGCCCTGACCCAATCGTCTGTCACCATATGAGAACCATGAGCCGCCCTTATGTATAATATCATACTCAACAGCCATATCAACAATTTCGCCTTCCTTGCTGATACCTGTACCATACATAATATCAAATTCAGCAGATTTAAACGGTGGGGCAACCTTGTTTTTAACAATTTTAGCCTTAGTCCTTGAGCCGATAACTTCACTGCCGTTTTTAAGCTGCTCAGCCTTTCTT
>JAIDEF010000024.1 GCA_029054965.1 Eubacterium sp. | reverse complement strand
ATAATATGAATGTTGATGATTTAAAAATATATAAAAATTCTATTATTACAGTCGGGGATTATGATAAGTCCTGCGGCTTTATCTGCGGCAGGGAAGAGCTGAAAAACTGGAACTCCTTGGAAATATGCCACCTTCTGCATACTACAAAGGATATTTTCGGAAGTTTAAAGGATTTTGTTCCGCTATATACAAATGAGGATGTTGAAAATTATGTTAAACTAAGCGTGGGTAATCTTTATCACGAGCTTTGTCACCGCTATGTTCATAATGACAAAGAGAGCAATGTTACTTGTTTTCCGCAAACCTGCAAGAGTGTATTTTTTATATTGCAGAATCTGCATTATCTTAAAAGCGGTGAGTTTTACTCAACTAAAAATGAACTTCTTGAAAACCTTTGTGATGAAAAAGACAAAGAAATTTTAGCTCTTAGTATGACTTTAAACAGCTTTGAAAATACAAAATATGATTTTGACAAAGCCTTTAATTTTATGTTGGAGTGGTGTCAAAGCACGCTTTCAAATTTGAATTATTAATATATTTTGTCCTTCTCTTTCATATAATGAAGTATGAAAAAGAAGGACATTTTTTTGTTGATAATACTGTCTGCTGTTGCGGTGCTTTTGATTGTGTTCTCAGCTGAAATGCGTGAGGGTGCTTACAAGGGGCTTGTTCTGGCAGAAAATACAATAATACCAAGCCTGTTGCCGTTGCTTATTATATTTCTTCTGATAATGAAAACAGGGGCAAGAGATGTGATGGCAAGAGCCTTTGGCTTTGTGTCACACTGCCTTTTTAATCTGCCAATGGTGACAATACCTGCCGTTATTATGGGACTTGTGGGCGGATACCCCACAGGGGCACTGCTGACTCAGGAGCTTTTTTTATCGCAGGAAATTGACAGGGCACAGGCGGCAAAAATGCTCCGATTTAATTTCTGCGGCGGCTGCGGCTTTATTATTACTGCTGTGGGGACAGTAACACTGTTAAATCCAAAAGCAGGGCTTATATTGTTTGTGTCAAATATTGCAGCAGCCGTGCTTATGGGCTTTGGCTTGTCATTTACACAGCCTAGAATAAAGAAGGGCTACTATTCCTATCGTGAATCACCGAACTTTGGTGACGCCATTGCAGCTTCGGCTGAAAGTGCAATAAAATCAGTTCTAAGCATAACCGCGTTCGTAATATTTTTTGGTGCAGTTAATAATATTGTATCACTTCCGAAATTTATTTTGCCGATTATTGAAATCACAAACGGGCTTTGCAGCGGCGAAAAATTCAGTCTGCCTGAAATCAGCGGTTACCTTGCCTTCGGCGGACTTTGTATTCATATGCAGCTTTTGCCTTCAATACTGAAATGCGGTATGAAATATGTTGATTTTCTGTTTTTTCGTGTGCTTTCTGCACTGCTCAGCTATTGTGTAACAAAGCTGATTCTTTTAGCTTTTCCTATGGAGCAGCAGGTGTTTTTAAATAATGTCAGTGCAATGCCTGTGTTTTCCAGCGTGAATATAGGCTTGTCATTTTTGCTGATAGTAGGCTGTTTTGTTCTGGTGCTCGATATCAGCAGCAGAAAAAGAGCTATTGACAATTAGCATTTTTGTGTTATTATATTGGGGTAAAGCAAGATGACTTATTTTGCTTGGGGCAGTTCGTAACCATCCTGCCTTGGCTTGCCGATAGGTGTAGTCATAATCAAAACTAAGGGAGAAAGTATTTGCATTAATCTAAGGGTGAGTTATGCCCTTTTTAGTGTATAATCGTTGCGTCCTTTAGAGGACGCATTTTTTGTTTTATGGAAAGATACAGTGTAATTAAAGAAAAAAATCCAAGGGAAATTGTGTTGCTGAGAGGTCGCGGCTGTGTTTATAAAAAATGCACATTCTGCGATTATCATACTGACCGCTGCAATGATGATGAAGAAAATTATCAGCTTAATCATTTGGTTTTAAGCAGTGTAACAGGTCAATATGGTAATCTTGAGGTTATCAACAGCGGTTCGGTTTTTGAGCTTGACGGCAAAACCCTTGGTGAAATCAAGCACCTTTGCAAGGAAAAGGGTATTACAACAATTCATTTTGAAAGTCATTATCTTTATAATGATAAAATCCCTGCATTAAGGCAGATTTTTGAAGGCTTTGATTTAAAAATGAAGCTTGGGCTTGAAACCTTTGATTATGATTTCAGAGAAAATGTTTTAAACAAAGGTATCAAAGAAAGAGCTCCTGATATTATTGCAGATAATTTTGACGAAGCAAATTTTCTTTTCGGAATAAATGGACAGAGTGAGCAGTCTATGCTCAAGGATATTGAGCTTGGGCTGGAGCATTTTGAGCGGATTTGCATTAATATAATGTGCAATAATTCCACGGGAATAAAGCCTGACAGGGACGTTATTAAAGTGTTTATGGACAGGCTTTACCCTGTTTATAGGAATAATGACAGGATGGATATATTAATAAATAATACTGATTTCGGTGTAGGTGACTGATATGATTAATGAATTATTACTTATAGGCTCTGTTGTTTTTATATACGGAGCAGTGCTTTTTGCATATAAATTTTTTGGAAAAACAGGACTTTACTGTGTGTCTGCAATAGCAACTGTGCTTGCTAATATTGAGGTTGTTATTTTAGTTAATGCTTTTGGTATGGAGCAGACTCTCGGTAATGTGCTTTTTGCGGCAACATTTCTGGTAACAGATATTCTGAGTGAATGTGAGGGTAAAAAGGAAGCAGGCAAGGCGGTTTGGCTTGGAGTATTCTCTTCACTGTTCTTCCTTGTTCTTTCACAAAGCTGGATTGCATATATTCCTGCCGAAAGCGATACCATTCATGGTGCGGTTTCACAGGTGTTCTCAAATACCCCGCGAATGATAATTGCTTCACTTGTTGTATATGCAGTAAGCCAGTTGTTTGACGTTTGGCTTTATCATAAGTGGTGGGCATTTACTGAAAAAAGATTTGGCAGCAGGAGAAAGTTTTTATGGCTCAGAAATAATGGCTCAACCTTAATCAGCCAGATTCTTAACACTCTGCTGTTTACCCTTTTTGCTTTCTGGGGAACATATGATGCAAAAACTCTTATTTCAATTTTTCTTTCAAGCTATGTGATTTATATTGTTACAAGCTTGCTCGATACTCCTGTTGTTTATCTTGCAAGAAGAATTAAGGAAAAAAAGCAAATTGCAGATAAATAAAATGAAAGACTGCCGTATTTTAATAAATGCGTGCAGTCTTTTTTATTGTAAAGTTTTATTCATTGTGGTACAATATATTCAACTATGTACAAAGGTGATTTTATGAAATTATTAGTTCTTGATGGCAACAGTATTGTTAATCGTGCCTTTTATGGTATTAAGCTGCTCACCACAAAAAACGGTGAGTATACAAATGCTGTTTACGGCTTTTTGAATATTTTGCTTAAGCTTAAGGATATTTGCAGCCCTGACGCTGTGGCAGTTGCGTTTGATGTACACGCACCAACCTTCAGGCATAATATGTATGATGCCTATAAGGCAGGTCGCCACGGAATGCCCGATGAGCTGAGGGCACAGATGCCAGTGCTTAAGGAGCTTTTGAAAAATCTCGGCATAAAAACGCTTGAAAAAGAAGGCTGGGAGGCTGATGATATTCTTGGTACTTTAGCAGAGGTTTGCCGAAAAAACGGCGACGAGTGCTTTATTGCCACAGGTGACAGGGACTCATTACAGCTTGCTCACGGTGGTGTCAAGGTGCTTCTTGCACGCACAAAAATGGGCCAGGCTGTTACAGATGTTTATGACGAAGCTGCTATTATGGATGAGTATGGTGTTACACCTGCTGAGCTGATTCAGGTTAAGGCTTTGCAGGGGGACAGCAGTGATAATATCCCGGGAGTCAGTGGTGTCGGTGCAAAAACTGCTCTTGATTTAATTCAGCGTTTTCATAATCTTGATTATATATACGAAAATCTTGATGAAATTGATATAAAGGCAGGAGTCAGAGCAAAGCTTTCAAACGATAAGGATAAGGCATATTTGTCCTTAAAGCTTGGCACAATCTGTACCGATGCTCCTGTTGATACAGATATTCACAGCTATGCAGATACCCCTGCGGATAAGCAGAAGGCAGTTGCACAGTTTATCAGGCTTGAGCTGTTTTCACTTATACCTAAATTTAATCTTGACCCCAATTCTGCACCTGATGTTCAGGAGGAGCAGGCGGAGGAACGTGTTCTCAGCCGTTTAACCTGCGTTGATGCGGATTATCTGCTTGACAGGGTGAGGGGTAAGGATACCTATTTTTACCCTGTGATTATTGACGGTGCAATCAGTGATTTGTATTTTTCGTTCGATGATGAAATCATTGTTATGCCAGGTGAAACTCCTGAATATTCCTATTTTTTAAGAAATTTCTTTGATGATGAGAATACTCCAAAGTACAGCTATAACACAAAGGAGCTTCATCGTCTTGCCTGCAAGTATGGTGTTGAGCTTAAGGGCGTTAAAGGTGATTTAATGCTGTCCGCTTATCTTTTAAGACCAAGTGACAGTAATTACGATTTAGAGCATCTTTGTATGGAATACGGTGTTAAAATCCCTGAGTTTTTAAATACTCTCGGTGAAAAGGATATGACTGTTTCACTTGCAGGAACAGTTAAGCCGCTGTTTGAAAAAATGAACGGTCTTATTGACGAGGCTGGTGAAAATGAGCTTTTGACTGACATTGAACTGCCGCTTTCGGCAGTGCTTGCTAAAATGGAATTTGCAGGCTTTGAGGTTGACAGGGAAGGCATTGAAGCCTTCGGTAAAATGCTTGGCGAAAAGATAAATTCTCTTACAAAGTCCATTTATGAGAGTGTCGGACGTGAGTTCAATATCAACTCGCCGAAGCAGCTTGGCGTGGCACTTTTTGAGGATTTGGGTCTGCCCTGTAAAAAGAAAACAAAAACGGGTTACTCTACAAATGCTGATGTGCTTGAGGGTCTTATTGATATGCACCCTGCGATTTCACAGATATTGGAATACCGCTCCCTTTCAAAGCTGAAATCCACATATTGCGACGGACTTTTGAAGGTTATTGAGGACGACGGCAGAATTCATACCCGCTTTAATCAGGTCGAAACGCGAACAGGCAGAATTTCCTCCCTTGAGCCTAACCTGCAGAATATTCCTATCCGTACCGAGCTTGGCAGAGAAATGAGAAAATTCTTTGTTGCCGGCAAGGGCAAAAAGCTTGTTGACGTTGACTACAGTCAGATTGAACTTAGAGTGCTCAGTGACCTTGCGAATGACGAAATAATGATTAATGCTTTCAATAATGGTGATGATATTCACACAATCACAGCATCACAGGTGTTCAATATGCCTATTGAAATGGTTACAAAGCAAATGCGAAGCAGGGCAAAGGCGGTCAATTTCGGTATTGTTTACGGTATCGGTGCTTTTTCTCTTGCCAAGGATATAGGTGTTACGAATAAAGAGGCAAAGCAGTATATTGACAATTATCTTGCTACCTACAGCGGTGTTGATGCCTATATGAAGCATATGATTGACCTCGCTAAGGACAAGGGCTACAGTGAAACACTCTTTCACAGAAAACGCTACCTGCCGGAGCTTTCGTCATCTAACCATATGATGCGTGCCTTTGGTGAGCGTGTTGCACGTAATATGCCTATTCAGGGTACGGCCGCCGATATTATCAAAATCGCAATGGTTAAGGTTGATAAGCGTTTGAAGGATGAGGGAATGGAAGCACATCTGATTCTTCAGGTGCACGATGAATTGATAGTTGAAGCACCTGAAGGAGAGGCTGAAAAGGCACTCGCCATAGTAACCGAGGAAATGGAAAATGCCTGCAAAATGAAGGTGTTGCTCAGGGCAGATGGTAATATCGGCAACACCTGGTTTGACGCACACTAAAAATCTGCTGATTTAATTGTTTAATTGCTATAATTTGATTTAAAAATATAATTTGGAAATATATATGAACATTAAAATTATACAAGCTACAAAAGAGAATACGGCTGACATATTTCTCATTGAACAGTCCTGCTTTTCCACACCGTGGACAGAGCAGAGCATAAGTGACTCGGTGGAAAGTGACAGCAATTATTTTAATATTGCATATGCTGATGGCGAGCCTGCAGGCTATATGAGTATGATGCTTGCAGCAGGTGAGGGTGACATTATGCGTGTTGCCGTAATGCCTGAATACAGACGTCTCGGAATAGGAAGAGCACTTCTTGAGGAATGCTTTTCATCAAATGACCCCGATGTGGTTTTCCTTGATGTAAGGGAAAATAATATTCCTGCAATCAGGCTCTATGAATCTATGGGGTTCGAGAGTGTCGGTCTGCGAAAAAACTATTACTCAAACCCAACAGAAAATGCAGTGATAATGACATATAATTTAAAGGATAAAGTATGAAAATTTTAGGTATTGAGTCCTCCTGTGATGAAACTGCGGCAGCAGTTGTTGAGGACGGACGAAAGGTTTTATCAAATATAATAGCTACCTCACTTGAGGAGCATAAGCTCTACGGCGGAGTAGTGCCTGAGATTGCTTCACGCCGTCACGCTGAGTCAATCAGCGGTGTGGTTAAAGAGGCACTGGAGCAGGCAGGCTGTACAATGGATGATATTGATGCAGTAGCGGTTACATATGCCCCGGGTTTAATCGGTGCACTGCTTGTTGGTGTTAATTTTGCAAAGGGTCTTGCTCTGGCGACGGATACACCACTTGTTCCTGTTCACCATATCAGAGGACATATTGCATCAAACTATATTTCAGGTGATGCCCAGCCGCCTTTTCTTTGTCTTATTGTCAGCGGCGGTCATTCTCATATTGTGGCAGTTAAAAGCTATACTGAATTTGAAATAATCGGAAAAACCCGTGATGATGCAGCAGGTGAGGCGCTTGACAAGGCGGGTCGAACAATGGGGCTTGAATACCCGGGCGGTGTCAGTATTGACAGACTCAGCCCAAGTGGTGACGAAAATAAATATGCCTTCCCTAAGCCGCGGGTGACGGGAAGTCCCTATGATTTTTCATTCAGCGGACTTAAAACCTCTGTAATCAATACAGTTCACAATGCTCAGCAAAAGGGCGAGGATATTGATATACCAAGCCTTGCAGCATCCTTCCAGCGAGGTGTTGTGGATTGTCTTATTACGAATCTTGAAAAGGCCGCAAAGGATTTTGGTTACAATAAAATCGTTATAGCAGGCGGTGTGTCTGCAAACTCAAAATTAAGGAGCGAGGCTGAAAAGCTCTGCAGAAAAAACAGGTGGCAGTTATACCTGCCTGAGCTTAAATACTGCGGTGATAATGCAGCTATGATTGCATCACAGGGTTATTATGAATTTATACAGAATAACACCGCTGTCGAAAACCTGAATGCATACGCAACTATGCCTATTGATAAAAGCTACAAAAGTAATTAATAAGGTGTTATTTAATTGTAGCAAAATAATGAATTTTAATCAGTTCTATTGAATTTTTGCTATTATTTGGTATAATCTATAAGTGAATTACTATAATGTAATTTGGTTCTCATTTATATTACAAACTATTGCTAAAGGAGAATAAGTAATGGAAACAAATCTTACAACTAACAAATCATTACTTGCCTGGCTTGACGAAAAGGTTGAGCTTTTAAAGCCATCAAACATTGTTTGGATTGACGGCTCTGACGAGCAGATTGCTGCTCTCAAGGCTGAGGCTGTTGAAACAGGCGAAATGATTAAACTCAATGAAGAGCTTCTTCCTGACTGCTTCCTTCACAGAACAGCAGAAAATGACGTTGCACGTGTTGAGGACAGAACTCTTATCTGCACTAAGAATGAAAAAGATGCAGGTCCTACTAACCACTGGATGGATCCTGAAAAGTGCTACAAAATGTTATATGACATTGCTGCAGGCTCATATGAGGGCAGAACAATGTACATCATTCCTTATTCAATGGGTCCTGTTGGTTCACCATTCTCTAAGATTGGTATTGAAATCACTGACTCAATCTATGTAGTTCTCAATATGAACATTATGACAAGAGTTGGCAAGGCTGTTCTTGATTGCCTTGGCGACAGCAATGACTGGGTTCGCGGTATGCACTGCAAATGTGATGTTGACCCTGAGAACAGATGGATTTGTCAGTTCCCTGAGGACAACACAATCATTTCAGTTAACTCAGCTTACGGCGGAAATGTTCTTCTTGGTAAAAAGTGTTTTGCTCTTCGTATAGCATCTTATCTTGGTAAGAACGAGGGCTGGCAGGCAGAGCATATGCTCATCCTTGGTCTGGAGAAGCCAAACGGAGAGGTTAAGTATATCTGTGCTGCATTCCCATCAGCTTGCGGTAAAACAAACCTTGCAATGCTTATTCCACCGGAGGGATATCAGAGCAAGGGCTACAAGGTATGGTGTGTAGGCGACGATATTTCATGGATCAGAAAAGGTCCTGACGGACGTCTTTATGCTATCAATCCTGAAAATGGATTCTTCGGTGTTGCACCGGGTACAAATATGAAGTCAAATCCAAATGCTCTTAAGTCAACAATGAAGGGCACAATCTTCACCAATGTTTGTCATAATCTTGACAACAACACAGTTTGGTGGGAGGGTCTTGACAAGAATCCGCCAACAAACGCAATCGACTGGAAGGGTAATCCTTGGAACGGTGCTGAAAGCGAAGAAAAGGGTGCTCATCCAAACTCAAGATTTACAGCTCCTGCTGTTAACTGTCCTTGTATTTCAAGCGAGTTTGAGAATCCACAGGGTGTTCCTATTTCTGCTATCGTATTCGGCGGCAGACGTGCTAAGCTCACTCCGCTTGTATATCAGTCAAAGGATTGGAACCACGGTGTATTCGTTGGTTCAATTATGGGCAGTGAAACAACTGCTGCTGCAACAGGTGCAGTAGGTGTTGTTCGCCGTGACCCAATGGCAATGCTCCCATTCTGCGGTTACAATATGGGTGACTACTGGAAGCACTGGATTGAAATCGGTGAAAGTCTTGACCCTGAAAAGGCTCCGAAGATTTTCAATGTTAACTGGTTCAGAAAAGACGATGAGGGCAACTTCCTGTGGCCTGGATTTGGTGACAATATGCGTGTTCTTGACTGGATTATCGACCGTTGCGATGGTAAGGTTGACGCTCAGGAAACTGCTATCGGTTACCTTCCTTATGCTAAGGATATCAACCTTGAAGGTCTTGATATGACTGAGGAAGAGCTTGACAACATCCTCGATGTTGACAAGACTGCCTGGGAAGAAGAGCTTAAGGGTGTTGAAGAGCTTTACGCTAAGTTTGAAGATACTCTTCCTGCAGAGCTTGCAGATGAGCTTGCAAAGGTTAAGGAAAACCTTGAGAAATAATTAAAATAATAAAACGAGTTGGTGTGTTGCCAACTCGTTTTTCTTTATATAAATGTTATTACAACAAATCGTAGGGAAGGGGCTTGCGAGATCGAATTTAAGGAGGCTTTTTTGTAAACAGTCTGAAATGATTGAATTGTAAGTGAAATAATTAAATCAAAAAGAGGATTACAATGAAATCATTATATGAAAAAGTAAATGGAAGTTATGTTGAGGTTGGTGATGTTCAAATTCCTGCACTTATATCAACAGAAACAAAATATGAAATAGGCATTTGGGGACAAAGACATAAGGAGTATTTGAAAGCAAATCATAGAGTGATATACTATAATTTGCTCACACAAGATAAACTTAATGCATAGTTACACAAAATTGACATTAGTGCAAAAGAACAACATGATTTATTTGTTAAACTGCTTGCTAAAAAACAAGGTGTTACCAAACAACTCAAGGCAGAAAATCAAATGTTATGGGTACAGATGACGAATAATATTACATATCAGGTAAGAGAGATTATGTATAAAGAAATAGTGTGTATATAGACAGAGAAAGTGAACGACAGGAAATTCCAGTCGTTCATTTTTTTATGAATTTTGTTACTTTTTGTATAAACCAACACTTATATATTGAGGAGTTATGTGCGATTTTGCAATTATATTATGTACTTTTACATTTTGTGTTGACACATATTGTTTCAGCAATAAAATTTTTTTCACAATATGGCTCTTTGAGGTGATATAGTTAATGATAGCTTTTTTAGATTTACTTGATACAGATGAAGAAAAAAGCAAATTCAAACAACTCTATTATAAATATATTGATTTGCTTATGTGGATTGCTATGGGTAAGTTGAAGAATAATCATCTTGCAGAAGAGGCTGTACAGGATGCTTTCTTTTACATAGCAAAGAATTTTGATAAAGTCGGTGAAGTTGAATCAAAAGTGACAAAAGGGTATCTTTCCACCATTATTCATGGCTTTGCAATTAATAAATTCAATAAAGAAAAGAAAGTTATATACTTATCTTCTGAATATGAGGAATTTTTAAGTATTAATTATGATGAAAAGTTTTTTGATAGTATGGATG
>JAIDEF010000239.1 GCA_029054965.1 Eubacterium sp. | reverse complement strand
AAATTAAAGATTAATATAACGGAGAATGAGTATGAATAAGGTTCAGACTTATGTTGAAAATATTTTACAGCCGAAGCTTCAGGGTGACGGAGGCTGGGTTGAATTTGTTTCACTTGAGGGCAGCGAGCTTACCCTCATTTTCAGAGGTGAGTGCTCAAAGTGCTTGATTCTTGACAGATGTGTTGCCTGGATTGAGGAGCAAATCAAGAAAGACTTAAATAAAACTGTAAAGGTTACTGCAATTCGCAAAAAACCTTATTTTCAGGATATGTAAGGAGTGTGAACTATGGCACATATTAAGGTTGTCAGACGCTCAATGCGTCCCGAGGAGTGGACCGATTTAAGATTCGACTGGCTCAAAAGATATATTTATGATAATAAGTGGGAGATTAAAAATCTTCATATTCGTGATGCACGTCAGGTCAGCGAAATGGAGTTTGACTACTACAGTGAGGATTACCGTCCTCTTAATAAGGGTGATATGTATTTCACTCCCGACGGCACTGCATTTATAAAAGCAGATGTTGATATTCCCACTGAGTTACAGGGCAAGGAGCTTTGGTTTTCACTTAAAACCGCTGCTGAAATCTGTGTTAAGGTTAACGGCAAATATGTTGGAGGTGTTGACCCTAACAGAGAGCGTATGCTTCTTTCACCATATATCAACGACAAGGAAACACTTCATTTTGATATGATGGGCTATAACCGCTCAAAGCCTGATGATGAGCGTAACCCTGAAAGCCTTTCGGTTCGTGGTTGCCGTCAGATATTTGAGGGTGCTTATATCTGTACTGTTAATCATGCAGTGCAGGATCTGGTTTGGGATTTTGAGCTTCTGCTTGATGTTGCAAAAAGTGATTTGTTTAATGAGGATTACCGAAATTTTCTCAATAAAGAGCTTAATAACGCAATGAACCTGATTGACTTTGACAGTGATGAGCTGACAGGTGTTGAGGAATGTCAGCAGTATCTCAATGACGTTGTGTTTGCGAACGATAATTATAAGGGTAACGGAGATGTGGCACTTATTGCCCATTCACATCTTGACATTGCTTACTACTGGCGCAGAATACATGCTGTTCAGAAGAATTTAAGAACAGTTCTTATTCAGCTTCGATTGATGGATAAATATCCCGATTTCAAATACACACACACGCAGCCATATGTATATGAAACACTTGAAAAGTATTATCCCGAGGTCTTTGAGGAGCTTAAGGAAAAGGTTGCAAAGTGTCAGTTTGAGCCTGTTG
>JAIDEF010000238.1 GCA_029054965.1 Eubacterium sp. | reverse complement strand
AATTTATATAAAGACTAAATATGAAGGTAACTTTTTATGCATAGAAAACTTGCAAAAACACCTCCTCTCGGCTGGAATAGCTGGGACTGCTTCGGTGCAGGTGTAAATGAAGAACAGCTAAGAGCTAATGCCGATTATATGGCAAAGTATTTAAAAGAGTATGGCTGGCAATATGTTGTATGCGATATTCAGTGGTACGAACCAAAGGCAAAGGATAACGATTATTTTAGTTTTACACCGCTTAATATGGATGAATATGGTAGGCTTATGCCCGCTGAAAACCGTTTCCCCAGTGCCAAGGACAGCAAGGGCTTTAAGCCCATTGCAGAATATTGCCATAGTCTTGGCTTAAAATTCGGTATACATATTATGAGGGGTATTCCGCGTCAGGCTGTTCATGCAGATTTGCCTGTAAAAAACAGCCAATTTACTGCACGTCAGGTTGCTCATCATTTTTCTGTTTGCTCCTGGAATACGGATATGTATGGTATGTATAATTGTGAGGGTGCACAGGATTACTATAATTCAATCATTGAACTTTATGCGTCATGGGGTGTTGATTTTATTAAATGTGACGATATTTGTGTGACTGAATTCCGAAAGTGGGATAAGCCCTATTCCGCTGACTATGAAATTGAAATGATAAGAAAGGCAATTGATAATTGCGGCAGAGAAATTGTACTTTCACTTTCACCGGGTCCTGCAGAAATTGCTCAGGCAAAGCACCTCGCAAAAAATGCAAATATGTGGCGTTTGACAGGCGATTTCTGGGATCAGTGGGATAAGCTTTATGATATGTTTGAACGCTGCTGTTTATGGCAGGATTGGGTTAAAGCAGGTAATTACCCTGATTGTGATATGCTCCCACTCGGCAGACTTTCAAAGAACGGAACCTGTCATGGTCCGCAGAACAGAATGACACAGTTTACGAAGGCGGAGCAAATTACCATGATGAGTCTTTGGGGTATATTCAGGAGTCCGCTGATGATGGGCGGCAATATGCCTGAAAATGACGAATGGACATTGTCACTGCTTACTAATGAGGAATACCTTAAAATGCACAGAAACTCTTTCGGTGCTCATCAGCATATCAGAAAAGAAAAAAACAGCAAGGGCAGTATCATCTGGGTGTCAAACGGTGAAAACTGTAAATATGTGGCTTTGTTCAACACAAAGGACAGTGAGCAGACTATTAAGCTTGATATTACTGAAATACTAATGCCTGATAAAAAGTATTCCTTTTATGATATTTGGGAAAAGAAAACAGTTGGGGAATTTAAAAATTTATTCAAGGCTGATATTCCTCCTCATGGTGCGGGACTTTATAAAATAACTGAATAATTATATAAAAAGCTGATGGTAATAAAGCTGAGGTTCGATAACGTAGGTTGCTTAAAACAGTCATCTTTTCAGTTATAATTG
>JAIDEF010000237.1 GCA_029054965.1 Eubacterium sp. | reverse complement strand
TTTTAAATGCTCACACATTGGGCATTTAAGCTCGTTGCAAGAGATACAACGGAACAAATTCTGATATATAATATCACACTATTATTCAAATTGCAAGGGTTTTATCTAAATTCTTTATAATCCTTATCAAGAAGTGATATTCTTGCAATACTCTTCCACTCAAAATCCATATCAATAAGCCTTATAATTGTATCAAAAAGCAAAGACGGATTCAGATTTTTTTCTCCACCTGCAAGCAAACGGATATTGAGAACAATTATATCGTCCCTGATTGAAACATTATATTTGTCAATAAAAGGCTTTATATTAGTTTCTTTAAGCACCTTTCTTCTTCCCTGCTTGCCTTTCTTCAATGCGATTATTTCTTCACCTGAAAGCAAGTCAGAAATTTTTTCAAGTGCCTCTTCATTATCTGCAAACTGAAATTTATATACATAGTCGCTGTACACAATTTCGCTGTTATCCCTGAAATCATCGTAAACATCAACAATTTTCAAATCAGCAGGCAGAACAGAGTTCATTCTGTCTTTTATGTCTGAATTGCTGATACTGTCAATCAATCTTATATCTACACTTTCACACAGACTTTCAACACCAAGTGACAGCGGAAGTGAAAAGCTCATATAAGGATGAGGGTTAAAGCCCTCAGTATACCAGAGTGGTATTTCTGCTCTTTTAAATGCTCTGCCCATTGCACGATTAATATCAAGGTGACTGATATACTTTAATCTGCCGGTTTTAGAAAAACGAAGTCTAACCTCTCGCATCACAATTACCTCCGTTTAACTTATTTGCACCACAGCCTGCACATTTAATTCTGCAATGAGATGTGGTTTCATTCATATGAGCCTTTTTATTTTCATTTTCAAGGAACTTTCTGCTGACACCGAAATCAAGGTGATCCCAAGGCAGAAGCTCAGTAAATTCACGTTTTCTGTGAGTATAAAAATATGGGTCAATACCACACTCGTCAAAGGCCTGCATCCAAGCATCAAAATTGAACTGATCATCCCAGGAATCAAATTTACACCCAAGCTCAAATGCACGAAACAATACTTTGCCAAGTCTTCTGTCTCCACGTGCAAGGACACCCTCTAACAGAGATGTCGGTGTTTCGTGATATGACACTCTTATTTTCTTTGATGGAATACTCTCAAGCAAATGCTTCTGTTTAGCTTTCAGTGACTCCATAGTATCTTCAGGCTCCCACTGGAATGGTGTAAAGGGCTTTGGAATAAATGATGCACAGGAAATTGAAACCTGACATCCGCTTCCCTTCTGCCTGTTAGGATTTTTATAAAAGGCATGAATAACCTCCATACCGAGATTTGCTATACCCTCAATATCCTCCATTGTTTCTGTAGGCAAGCCCATCATAAAATAAAGCTTAACTGATGACCAGCCATTATCAAAGGCTTTTGTGCAGGTTCTTATAACCTCATCCTCAGTTACGTTTTTATTAATAACGTCACGAAGTCTTTGTGTTCCGGCTTCAGGAGCAAAGGTAAGCCCTGAGCGTCTGACTTTATTAAGCTGTTCAACAAGCTTATCTGAAAAATTATCGACTCTAAGGCTTGGCAATGACAGATTGATATTTTCCTTTACAGTCCAGTCAATCAGCGTAGTAAGCATATTGTTAACATCACTGTGGTCACTGGTAGACAAAGAACAAAGCGATATTTCATCATAGCCAGTTGAGTCAATAAGTGCTCTGCATTGTTCATTTATTTTATCAACACTTTTTTCTCTTATCGGTCGATAAATAAATCCTGCCTGACAGAAACGGCAGCCACGTATGCAGCCTCTGAATATTTCCTCGACCGCTCTGTCATGAACAATATTTATATAAGGCACTACAAATTCCTTAGGATAGTAGACCTTATTCATATCGCTGATAATAGATTTTTTCACCTTTTCAGGTGCACCATACAAAGGCTTTAATTCGTTCAGTGTTCCGTCATTATTATAGCTGTCCTCATAAAATGACGGAACATATATACCGGTTATATCTTTTGCCTTCTGCAAGAAATCCTGTTTTGACAAGCCCTTCAATTTGCACTCCTTAAGCAAATCAATTACTTCATTCGTTGACTCCTCCCCTTCTCCAAGGAAGATAATATCCGCAAACTCTGCAACAGGTTCAGGATTGCAGCAACAAGGACCGCCGAAGCACACAATAGGTGTTAAATCCTTTCTGTCACAGGACTTAAGAGGAACACCAGCCAAATCAAGCATATTGAGAACATTTGTATAGCAAAGCTCATACTGCAGTGTAAAGCCTATCATATCAAAATTCCTGATATAATCTCCGCTTTCAAGTGCAAAAAGAGGAACATTATTCTTTCTGAGCTGCTCCTCCATATCATTATCAGGTGCAAAAACACGCTCACACCATGCATCTTTTCTTTCATTAACCAAGCCATAAAGTATCTTCATACCAAGGTGGCTCATTCCTATTTCATATGTATCAGGAAAACAAAACGCATAACGTATATCAACGTCATCCATATCCTTTACAACAGCATTAAGCTCGCCGCCTATATACCTTGCAGGCTTCTGAACATACTGCAATAATTTTTCAACCTCTTTTTTCATACAAACCCTCAATAATTAAAACTATATATAATTAAATAACAAACTATAAATATCAAAGAAAACGATTTATATACCACAAGCATAT
>JAIDEF010000236.1 GCA_029054965.1 Eubacterium sp. | reverse complement strand
GTTATTGATAAATATGTTTATATCAGTTTGCTTATTTAGACAAAATATGCAGTGATTTTATATTATCATTTTTTTGGAGATAGAATAATTATTATTAAAATTTATAAAAGGAGGTACGGGCTATGTATGAGTGAAAAAACTGTTGTTAGAATATTCATCTATTTTAAATCAGGATAAGGAGAAAGAAATGAAAAAGTTAATGTCTTTATTAATAGCAATGACGATGGCTATTGTAATGTTTATTCCGGTATCATACGCTTATGCAGGTGATATAGATACAACAGAAATGCCCACTTATGATGAGGCAGAAAGTGTTTCTGTGGATTTTCTCGATGGTATTTTTCCAAAAATAAAAATCGGTGAGCTTTCAGATGAGCTTTTAAACAAATCAGAGTTAACTGTTGGTGACAAGTTTTCTTTCACTATTATTCAGGACATGCCAAGCTTAGAGCAGTATGAGCAAAAATGGATTAATACTATTTACGATGCACATATTTACTTTCCATTGAATGACAGTTTTGATTATGAATTTAAGGTTACGGATCAATACGGAAATGATGTAACCGAAGAGGCTGGAAGCTATTATTTTGAAACAAAAGAGTACAGCAGTGATGAATATATCAAAATGTTAAAAGAACAGGAAAGAAGTATTCAGGAGGAAATTGAAAACGAAACACCTCAGGCTATTGAGGATTATAAGGAATTTATAAAGCTTGAGCGTGATTTTGACCAGATGGTTATTGATGCTAAAGCAGAATTGTATGAGGATTATGTTAATGGTGATATAACTGAAGAAGAATATGCTGAATATTCCGAAGAGCTTGAACGACAAATTAATGAAATGGCAAATCATTTAAAGGAATGCCGTGAGTTTTATGATGAAGCAGGTGTTACAGGTGAAAGCGATGTTTATCTTGCAGTTGCCAAGAGATGTGAGCTTAGAAATAAGTGTCTGTATATGCTTGTAACAGGGTATGAGTATTTACCTCAAAGATATTCTGTATTCAGATATGATTATGATTCTGAATATATTAAAACTCACAGCGGTATAACGCTTACTCTGAGCTGGGACATTACCGTTACAGACAGAGTGCCTCTGGGAGAATTTTATTTTAACCCATTATTATCCAATATTGCAGGAATGAGAGAATTAATCATAGAAAATAAAAATCTCGTATGGCGCGGTCAAAGACTAAGAGTAATTGGTTATTCCCCAATTTATAATGATGCTGTACCGGGTAACAATGAGCTGCTTCTGTATAAATTGTACAAAGA
>JAIDEF010000235.1 GCA_029054965.1 Eubacterium sp. | reverse complement strand
TATTTAATGTGTTTTATATAATGAGAGGTGATGATTAATATGTCTGTAATAAACTTTGATAAGCAGCGTTTTGATAATTTATATCAAAAATATGCGGGTGTAATTTTCAAAACGTCATATAATTTTCTTCTAAATAAAGAGGATGCAGAGGATGTTGTTCAGGAGGTATTTATTAAGTATTTTACTTGCGATAAGAAATTTAATGATGATAATCACGAAAAGGCGTGGATACTCAGAGTAACGGCAAATTTGTGTAAAAACATTCTGCGTTCAAAATCTCATAAAAATTTGCAATTGGATGACACAATAAAAGTTTGTGACAGTAATTTTGAAAGCGCAAGAAATCTGAGGTTGGATTTGGAAAACACAATGTTTGAATTAACGCCTAATCAAAGAATGGCAATTTATCTGTTTTATTATGAGCAAATTCAGATAAGGGATATAGCAAAAATTATGAAAACAAATGAAAATACTGTAAAATCTCATCTCTTACGGGCAAAAAGCAAAATGAAAAGATATTTAGAAAAGGAGTAAGGTTATGAATTATAACGAATACAATGAACAAATTAATTTGTCAGATGATCTATATGAAAAAACTTTGGCAGGTGTTAAATCAGCGGTTACAAATCATAATCAGGTGCATAAAAGAAGAAAAACAGTTTTTCTTTCAACTGCTGCATGCTTTGTCGTGCTTGCCTGCTCAGTTACTGCTGTGAAATATCTCAGCAAAAGTTCTCCTTCCGATGCTTTGGAATCAACAATTAATATGCCGATAGATAATTCAAATAGGGACAGCAATATAATATTTAATACTGAGGAAACAAAATATCCATATAAAATTATTATTGATAATAAGATATATTCTCAGTATTATTTCGGGGATGAAAAAGGCGATAAAGACAATAATATTGAGTTAAAGCAATCGCAAATAGGTGAATTAATATGTGAAATTGATTGTTTTAATATTACTGATGATTTATCAAATTTTGAACCTATGAGTTCTGACGAAGCAAAGACTAACAAATTTTATAAAGCAAAGACTTATAAGTATACAAAGGCGAAAAGCGATAATATAATTATAGTTCAGGCAAAAAACGAATATTATTTATTCTATCTTGACGGTTTAACGAATGATTATACGATTGAGGAATTATTGAATATATACACAGCAGATGGTGCTAACGAGATTATCGGCATAGAAATATGGCAGGATGAGTTTGACTGTACTTTTGAAGATAAAGAAGTCCGTCCGTTGCTGAAAGGTATTCTAAAGGATAAGGATGATATAAATCAAATACTAAGTATTTTAAAGAAGCAGTATTTTAAATCCCGTGGATACGAGAATCATTCAAGTGATTATATTGAAGCACTCAATAATTATTACGCTGATACAACATTAAATTGTCCATTGATGGCAGAATACGGGGTATATGAATTAAGAATAAAATTTTCAGATGGCAATGACATAATCTCTGACAGAAATTATTTGCATATAGAAATTGAAGAAGCTGAATGTTCTGTTTTTATATGCCAGAAGGGGAATGTAGCTTGTTATTCTTTAGAAAATTCTGATTATGATAAATTAACAGAAATAATTGAATCATCGTTATTATAAATTAAAAAGAAATAACCGCAGACAGAAAACTGTCGGCGGTTATTGTTATTTTATAATGCTTTGGTTTCAACCTCTTCAAGTATTCTTGCAAGGAATTCATCAAGGGTTGCTGCACCCTCGTCGCCCTGCTTTCTTGAACGGACGGAGATTGTATTATTTTCAATATCCTTATCACCTGCAAGGAGCATATAAGGAACCTTTTCAAGCTGAGCTGAACGGATTTTAAATCCGATTTTTTCGGATCTGTCATCAATTTCACAGCGGATACCCTTTGCTTCAAGTGCTTTCTTGACATCATACAGATAATCAAGGTGTCTGTCAGCAATCGGCAACAGCTTAACCTGAACAGGAGCAAGCCAGGTTGGAAACGCACCTGCATACTTTTCAATAAGATATGCCAGTGTACGCTCGTAGCAGCCGATTGATGTTCTGTGAATGATATAAGGATTTTTCTTAACACCGTCACGGTCAACATATTCCATACCGAACTTTTCAGCAAGCATCTGGTCAATCTGAATTGTGATAAGCGTATCCTCTTTGCCGAATACATTTTTAATCTGAATGTCAAGCTTAGGACCGTAGAATGCAGCCTCTCCGATACCGATTTCGTAATCAACATTAAGGTCATCAAGAATGTTTTTCATCTTGCTCTGTGCTTCATTCCACTGCTCCTCAGTGCCGATATATTTATCTCTGTTATCAGGATCCCATTGTGAGAAACGGAAGCTTGCATCCTCATAAAGACCAAGAGTTTTCAGCATATATTCACAAAGCTCAAAGCAGCCTCTGAACTCATCCTCAAGCTGGTCAGGTGTACACATTAAGTGTCCCTCTGAAATAGTGAACTGGCGAACACGGATTAAGCCGTGCATTTCACCGCTTGCCTCATTTCTGAAAAGAGTAGATGTTTCATCATATCTAAGCGGAAGGTCACGGTATGAACGTGGCTTATTGAGGTATGCCTGATACTGGAATGGGCAGGTCATAGGACGAAGTGCAAAGACTTCTTTGTCCTTTTCCTCGTCACCAAGCACAAACATACCGTCCTTGTAATGATCCCAGTGACCTGAAATTTTATATAAATCACTCTTTGCCATTAATGGAGTTTTAGTTAACTGCCAGCCTCTCTTAGCCTCTTCATCCTCAACAAAACGCTGTAAAAGCTGAATGATTTTTGTGCCCTTTGGCAGAAGAATAGGAAGACCCTGACCGATGTAGTCAACTGTTGTGAACAGCTCAAGCTCTCGACCAAGCTTGTTATGGTCACGCTTTTTAGCCTCTTCAAGCATTGTTAAGTGCTCCTCAAGCATAGATGCCTTTGGGAAAGCAGTACCGTAAACACGGCAAAGCATCTTGTTTTTAGCGTCACCGCGCCAGTAAGCACCTGTGCAGTTTGTGAGCTTGAATGCCTTAACAACCTTCATATCCATAAGGTGAGGACCTGCACAAAGCTCAGTGAATTCCCCCTGCTTGTAAAAGCTGATAGGCTCTCCCTTTTCTGCATGCTCGTTGATAAGCTCTACCTTATAAGGCTCGTTCTTTTCTTCAATAAGCTTGATTGCCTCAGCTGGCTCAAGCTCAAATTTGTCGATTTCAAGACCCTCTTTGACGATAGCCTTCATTTCCTTTTCAATCTTTTCCAGATCCTCAGGTGAAAATGGAGTTTCGATATCAAAGTCATAGTAAAAGCCGCTTTCGATAGCAGGACCGATTGTCAGCTTAACATCGGGATAAAGTCTTTTAACAGCCTGTGCCATAATATGTGATGCGGTATGGTTAAAGGTCTTTTTTCCGTCAATGTCGTCAAATGTCAAAACCTCGAAATCACAGTCACTGTCAACAACGGTTCTTAAGTCTTTAACCTCACCGTTGATTTTACAGGAACAAGCGTTTCTGTAAAGACCCATTGAAATTTCTTTTGTGATGTCGGCTGCGGAAACTGCATTTTCAAATTCCTTGACCGAGCCGTCTTTTAATGTAATCTTAATCATACATTAACCCTCCTAAAAAATAAAAAATCACCCTGAATAAATCAGGGTGAATAAAATCCACGGTTCCACCTGAATTGCATAAAATAAATTTTATGCCGCTCATTTGCTCTTTAACGGCAGCAAGCCGGCTGGTATTGGCAGCACTCAAAGGT
>JAIDEF010000234.1 GCA_029054965.1 Eubacterium sp. | reverse complement strand
CTGAAAATGCGTCAATCCGGGATAAATACAATTGCTACATATGTTTTCTGGAATTATCATGAGGAATATAAAAATGTTTTTGATTTCAGAGGAAACAGGAATATTGCGGCTTTTCTGCAAATTTGCAAGGATTTAAATATGCCGTGTATACTGCGTATCGGTCCATGGTGTCATGGTGAGGTTATACGAGGAGGCTTTCCCAAGCGAATTAACCTTATGTTAAAAAAACGATGTGATCATCCTGCATATCTTAAAGAGGTACGTGAATATTGGCAGGGGCTTTATAAAGAGGTTAAGCCGTTTCTTGATGGTGAAACCATAATCGGATTGCAGCTTGAAAATGAGTATACAGGCTCTACAGAGCATATCAGAACTTTGCGAAAAATTGCAGAGACAATCGGATTTAAAGTGCCATTTTTTACTATGACTGCATGGCCATCAGGTAAGCCTGATAATAATTTTCTGCCTATGATGGGTGGTTATCCCAACGCACCGTGGACTATGGGCAAAAAGGCATTGAAGCCGAATAATCGCTTTGCAATTACGCCTGCAAAAACAGAGGACGAAATCGGTGCGGATTTACATAAGAACACAGTTGTTAATGAAAACGTGTATGATGATATTCCGTATGCAACCTGCGAAATAGGACCGGGTAATCAGGTTACACAGCATCGCAGACCGTTTATATCCGAAAAAGATGGTTATGGGGTCGGATTTGCTAAGTTTGCAAGTGGTGTAAATTGGCTTGGCTATTATATGTTCTGCGGTGGTACAAATCCAAATGAAAGACTTATGCAGGAAAACCGCTTAACAGGTTATCCGAATAATTATCCGATTATTGATTATGATTTTCAGGCGCCTATCAGCCGTTATGGTGTATGCCGTTCTCACGGTGACAGACTAAGACTGATGCACCTTTTTATAAGTGGATTTGATAATGAAATTTGCACAAAGCAGGCGTATTTTCCGAAATGGAAAAGCAATAATCCTAATGATATTTCTTTTTTGAAATGCTCTGTCAGAGCAGATGAAAATGGCTGTGGATATTTCTTTGCAGGCACTTATGAAAAAGGCTTGCATTATAAAGATTTTAATGATATCTGCGTAACCCTTGAAATAGGTAAACGAAAAATCAACCTGCCAAGTATTGATATTAAAGCAGGCTCAATGTTCTTTTATCCGTTCAATATAAAGCTTGGGTCAGTGCATTTTGATTACATTCTCGCACAGCCTGTTGTCAGGACCACGGTAAACGGCGAAACAGTTTGTTATTTTGTACAGTGTGAGGGTATTGCACCGAAATACAGTGTTGATAATATGGAATGTAATCTTGATTTCTCTGAAAAAGGTACACTCGTTGATGATGTAAGAATGATTGTTATACCATATGAAAAAGCAAAGCAATTCCATTTTATTAATGGGAAATCCTATTTCCTTAATGGCACTGTTTATAATGATAACGGTAAAATTTACTGTGAGCAGGAAACGGGTATGGACTTAAAAAATAACATATCCCTTGCAAAATGCACAAAGAAAAATCTGTCTTATAACTATTTCTTATATTCAACGGGAAAACGCAGTTATTATGAATTAAAACTGCCGAAAGACATACTTGATGAACACTTTGATGTCAAGCTTGAATTTGATTTTGACGGACTGAATTTGCAGGTTTTTAGCGGTAATACACTTATCAATGATTATTTTAATATTGACAGAAAATTTGTAATGCATCTGCGTGATTATAAAAAGTATATTGAAAAGAATAATACATTTATAATCCGCACTGCACCGAAAACAAAATTCGGCATATCAAATGTTTATAATGAAATATCTGTTCCGCTTTATTCAGACAGACTTGCTTTAACTTCAGCAAGGGTTGTTGAACTTAATACAATATAATTAAAGGGTCTTGCCGTGGGATTGGCAAGACCCTTTTTAATAATCAGAATTTCAGCTTTCGGAATTTACCCGGAGAAATACCCTCGTTGTCAGTAAAAAAGCAAATGAAATTCGACTCACTGTTAAAGCCTGTTTCATAGGCAATAGCTGCAACAGTCATATCGGTTTTCTGAAGTAAATATTTTGCTTTGTTCAGGCGTGTTATCAAAACATAATCATAAGGTGAAAAGCCTGTCTGCTGCTTAAATACTCTTGAAAAATGGGATGTGCTCATATGTGATTTGTCAGCAAGCTTCTGAACAGTCAGCTTTTCGTTAATATTTTCTGTTATATAGTTTTTAATATTCTGTATGCTGTCCTCATAATCACTTTCGCCCTTGCTTTTAATGCTTTGCGGATTGAGAAGTTCTGCAAACAGCTTGTAAATATCAAGGGACATATTAAGCTCTGACGGAGGATTAACACCGCTGATACTGTCATATATACGAAAAAGCAGTTTTTTAACATGGTGTATGTCTCTGCATTTTACAAGACAGCCTTCAGTCTTTTCAATCTCCTGAAACAGTTCAAAGCTGTTGGCACCGCTTATGTGAATCCATATAGATTCAAAGCTGTCATTTGTATAATATTCGTGGGGCTTGTAGCAGTCAAGAATGACGGTATCTCCTGCCCTTGCAGTAATGTGCTTTCCGTCCTTGATAAAAGTGAAAGTTCCTTCGATGATATGTGTAATCAAAAGGCTGTCATAATTGTTTCTTATCAGATGATACCCGTTCACACAGAAAAAATGACCTGCACTGATCGGATAAAAATATAATTGCTTTGCAGTCTGTGACGGTGATGAGAAATACAAATTTGATTTTTTCAAAACACCTGTTTCTGTTGATTTTATAAAAATCACCCCGATTGAAGTATGATAGGATTTCTAAAGTTTTTAGTTGATTTTCTTAATCAATACC
>JAIDEF010000233.1 GCA_029054965.1 Eubacterium sp. | reverse complement strand
AGCTGATTGACGTTAACGTCAATCAGCTTTTTTTGTGTGGCGAGCTTAATTGTCTTTGGTATCGTTGATAATTTCATCAAACATTGTAAAAAGCTTATCCTTATCGACATTGCAGTTATTTACAAAATTAATCAATGAAACTGCAGAGCAGAAGCTGTTGCCGCGTTCTAAGTCTGAATAAGAATGCAGTGAGATATCTAAGCGTTCTGCCATTTTCTCCTGTGACAATTCAAGCTCTGCACGCTTTGTTATCAGCTCATTTTTAAAGCTGTTTTTCAGTCGGTCAAGTGTTGACATTTTCAACACCTGCCCAGATGTGCTAACAGTGCTGCTTTGTTTCAACATCCATTATATTAGTTTCTGTACATGGTAAATGTAACGTAAAATTCACAAAAGTGTTACAATTATAATTGATAATTATGATAATATAAATATATAGTACGAATTTTACAGGAGGCACTTATGAAAAAAGCAGTATTAATGGTTTTATTATGCGGATTTATTTTTTTAGGAATGTTTGGCTGCAATAAATATGAGTCGTCAAGCAAAGAAGTGTCGTCTTATACTGTAACGGATGTTGAAAATGTTGATGCTGCTATTTATAATGTTTCACCTGTTGGTGCTAATGTAATCATTAAAGATACCAACGATAGTCCATATACTTACGGTGAATGGTACAGAATTGAAAAGGAAGAAAACGGAAAATGGTATGATGTTGAAACTGTTATTGATGAGTATGGTTTCAATAGTATTGGTTATTTAGTGAATGAAAATAATGAAGTGAAGTTTGATATGAACTGGGAGTGGCTGTATGGTGAATTGCCGCAGGGAAATTACAGAATTTTAAAGGAAGTAAATAATCAATATATATCTGTTGAGTTTACTATATCTAAGGAAGCATAATAACAGAATGAAACTTATAGAGAAAGCTTAGGAGCAATGCTCCTGAGCTTTCTCTATTTTATTAAGCGTTGTTTATTTTGAGCTTACAATCTGATAATATGCTTTTGATGTAATAACATAAACTGTTATATAAAACAGTGCAAACACGGCAAAGCAGGCAAGTGTTGTTAAGATAAGTGTCAGTGTTGTAGTGCCTGAAAGCAAAATCAGTATTTTATATATCAGCGGCATAGCGAATATAACGTGTATTGCTGACATCGCCAGAGGAATAAAGAAAACGGTAAGCACCTGCGAATTAATGCTTTTTTTAATTTCTGTTTTGTTCATTCCGACCTTCTGCATAATTTCAAATCTTGACTGATCCTCATATCCCTCAGACACCTGCTTGTAATAGATAATCAGAACTGCTGCGAATATGAATACAATACCAAGCAGTATTCCAAGGAAAAACAGTCCTCCGAAAAGCTCCAAAAATTCAGTGCGTTCAATTGATGAGCATTCAAAGTAACAATTAATTAATTCCTTGTTATACTCAACATTTAATAAATTGTCTATATATACTTCGGCTATTTTTTCCTGTTCCTCATAGTTACAGGGGAGGTCATAGCCATACACCCTGTTGAAGGTAACAAGCTTATCACCCTGAAAATCGGCCAGCTTTGAATATGCTGCTGTTGCTTTTTCAATATCAGGCACAACGATATACAGAACAGGATTTATTTGTTTAAAGGCATCTCCGTTATTAACAAATTCCTTCAGCTTTTTTGTTACAGTGTACTCGTTGTTATCACCAAGCTGCAGGGTAGGGCTTTTGAAGCTGAAACGCATTGGGCAGAGCATTGCCTGATTTTCTGCAAGTGTTTCGTTTTTACCTGTGATTTTGTTATATTCATCAATAGATATAATATAAACTGTTGTGATATTCTGAATGGCTGAGGGATTGGTTATAAGCGGCATTACCTTATTGTCCTCTATTGATGCATCAAAGCGGGCATAGCTGTAATCAAGAATGTTTTCCGGTGTGTAACCATAATCCGCTGCAGTATTATTGGCTGTTTCTTTGAGCAATTCTGTATCAGAAGAATAAAGATTATCTAATTGAATCGAGCTTGAGGTGATGAGAAAATTGCGTGGATAGCGTTTTTGCATGGAATCCTCTCCACCGAAATAAAGGCAGACCGTTGTTGAAATCATAACCAGCACCATAGTGCAGATAATACATATTGATGCAAGTCCTGCACCATTTCGCTTCATTCTGTAAATCATGGATGACACAGATACAAAATGATTTGTTTTGTAATAATAGTTTTTGTTTTTCTGCAGGATTTTACAGAAGGTAACAGAGCCTGCGATAAATAAAAGATATGTTGCAATGATAACCATAACAACTGCAACAAAAAACCAGAGCAATGCCTCAATCGAGGTCTGAACGGATACAGCTATAGCATAAGCCGTTATCAGAAGAACAATACCTGCTATTGCGAAAAGATGGTTTGCCTTCGGCGGCTTTTCACCTGTGTTTTCACTTCTTAAAAGCTCAATGGGCTGTGAGTTTTTTATTTGTTTTAAAGTGTTTATAAGCAGCAGAAGGAATATAACAGCAAATAGGATTACAGTATATTTGATCACGGTAAAATCTATTTTGAAGTCAAAGGTAATTTCACCGCCGAGTATGTTGACAAAAAGAAGCTCTGCCAGCTTTGAAAACAGAACGCCTAAAAACAGTCCGCATAATATTGAGATTGTGCCAACGGTAAGGCTTTCGCAAATCAGTACTTTTGAAAGGTTGGCTTTACCCATTCCTAAAATATTATAAAGTCCGAATTCCTTTTTTCTTCGCTTAATCAAAAATGAGTTTGTGTAAAAAAGAAATACCATTGAAAAAACGGCCATTACGATACTGCCAAGCACCATGATAAGCATAACGGCTGAAGCACCCATAAGTGTGCCTGTAATTTCTGAATTGGCGAGAAAGCAAACAATGTAAAACATCATTATCATGCCGATACAGGTAAGGATATAAGGTGTGTAAAGCTTTTTATTTTTCTGTATTGAATTAAATGCAAGGCGTGGATAAATACCGAGCTTCATATTCTTTCACCACCTGTTGCAAGTAATGTAAGGGTGTCGGAAATCTTCTGATAAAATTGCTCCTTTGTATTGTCACCCCTGTAAATCTGGTGGTAAACCTCGCCGTCTTTAATAAATAATACTCGCTTGGCGTGGCTTGCTGCTTTTACTGAATGGGTAACCATAAGCAGTGTCTGCCCTGCATCGTTAATGTTGCCGAAAAGATGCAGCAGCTCGTCTGTCGCTTTTGAGTCGAGTGCACCTGTCGGTTCATCTGCCAGAATTAATTTAGGGTTTGTAATCAGTGCTCTTGCAACAGCGGCACGTTGCTTTTGTCCGCCGGAAACCTCATATGGGAATTTTTTCAGTATTTCCTCAATTCCCAGAACCTTTGCAATCGGTTCGAGCTTTTGCTTCATTTCAGCGTGCTTTTTGCCTGCAAGTACAAGCGGAAGGTAAATGTTATCTTCGATTGAAAAGGTATCAAGCAAATTGAAATCCTGGAAAACAAAACCGAGATTATCACGTCGGAAAGATGCAATGTCCTTTTCCTTAACCTGTGAAAGCTCCTGCCCTGTAAGCCGGACACTTCCTGCTGTAGCCTTGTCAAGTGCAGCAAGAATGTTAAGAAGAGTTGTTTTACCGCTGCCTGATTCACCCATAATAGCAACATATTCGCCCTCGTCAACGCTGAAATTTACATTTTTCAGTGCCTCTACCGTGTTGTTTCCGAATCGGGTGGTGTATATTTTTTTCAATGAATTTACTTCAAGTATTGTCATAGCAAATCCTCCTTATCTGATAACTCTATTGTATCAGAAAGGGGAAATGAAGCTCCATAGCTTTTGCTTACATTTCCCCCTGAACTTCTTACATTATTGTAAGAACAGTAATATTTTATTCAATCTCAAGGTCACTGCTGTCAAGACCTATTTCAATTATTGTGCCTTTACCCTGTATGGAGCTTGCGGTGATTGTATGATTAAGATTTTTGCATATCATTTTGCACAGATGCAGTCCGATACCGCTTGCTTTTTTATCAGTGCGTCCGTTGTATCCGGTAAAGCCTCTGTCAAATATTCTCGGCAGATCCTCGGGAGCAATGCCTATTCCTGTGTCCTCGATACAAAGTGTTTTAGGCTCTTTCAGGTATATTGAAATTGTGCCGCTGTCAGTATATTTCAGAGCATTTGAAAGCACCTGCTCTATAACAAAAGACAGCCATTTTTCATCGGTTAAAACAGTTTCATCAGTAAGTCGGTAATCAAGCCTGATTTTTCGCCTTATGAACTGCTTTGAAAATTTTTTTACACAAGCCTTAACAATTTTGTCAAGATTATATTCCTTGATAATATAATCAGTATAATCCGACTCCAGTCTGAGAAACATAAGCACCATTTCAACATATTGCTCAATTTTTATTAAATCCTCTGTTAAATCGTTTGAAAAATCAGAGTCATCATTCTGCAGCTTAAGGCTCATTGATGCAATCGGTGTTTTAATCTGATGCACCCAGGCTGTGTAATAATCAGTCATATTTGACAGGCGTACATTCATTTGTGTGGTTCTCATTGCCTGTTCCTCTTTAATAAGTCCGATTATTTTTTGATAGTCCTTATCCTCAATTGTTGCTGCTTTTGGGAAATAATCCATAAGCTCAATGCTTAGCTGCTGAATTCTTATAAGCTCAAGATGTTTTTTGTGAGCCCTTTTGTAATCGGCAACCAATATAACCGTACCGAAAAAAGCACTGACCGCCATAGGGTAAAGTACTGCACCAAGCGGCAGATGATAAAGAAAATAGCTCACTGCAAATATTAATGCTGTTAATATAAAAATGATTATTCCTGCTTTTTTCTGATTTATATATGATAAAAA
>JAIDEF010000232.1 GCA_029054965.1 Eubacterium sp. | reverse complement strand
TAAAAAATTATCAGGAGAACATATATGCTTAATAAAATAATTGATATAGTAAAAAAGGCAGGGCAGATTTATAAAAGTGCAGACAGTGACCTCGGCATTGAGGACAAGGGCTCTGCCGTTAATCTTGTTACAAAATACGACAAAATGATACAGGATTTTCTGTTCACGGAGCTTGAAAAGGTTGTACCGGGCTGCAAATTCCTTGGTGAAGAGGGCGACGATAACAAAAAGCTGACAGACGGCTACTGCTTTATTATAGACCCCATCGACGGAACAACTAATTTTATAAAGGGCTTTCAGCACAGTGCAATAAGCGTTGCTCTTGCTAAGGACAGAGAAATCATAATCGGTGTTGTGTTTGACCCTGACCTTGACAATCTGTTTTATGCAGAAAAAGACAAAGGTGCATTTTTAAACGGCAAGCCTATTCACTGTTCTGACTGTGATTTAAGACAAAGTCTTGTATTATTCGGGACCTGTCCATACGAGCACGAGCTTGCACATAAAACCTTTGAGCTGACAGAAAAGATTTTCTACAAAGCAATTGAGGTGAGACGCGTCGGCTCTGCTGCACTTGATATCTGCTATGTTGCAAGCGGCAAGGCTGATTTGTATTATGAAATGATTCTGCGTCCCTGGGATTGGGCAGGCGCATACCTTATATTAAATGAAGCCGGCGGATATGCAGCTACCTTTGAGGGCAGCGAGCTTGATGCTGACAAAATTGACTCACTTGTTTGCGGAAATAAAAAAGTGCTTGAGGAATTCTATGAAATATTACAGTCTTAATAACTACCTGCGTGACACCTTCGGTGACAAGGTTTACAAGCTTAGCCTTGATGGAGGATTTACCTGTCCTAACCGTGATGGCACAATTGACACAAGGGGATGTATTTTCTGTTCAAAGGGCGGCAGCGGTGATTTTGCCGAAAGCAGATTGCTCTCCATAACCGAACAGATTGAACAGGGTAAAAAGCGAGTTGAAAGCAAAATAAAGAGCGGAAAATATATTGCTTATTTTCAAGCCTTCACAAACACCTATGCCCCTGTTGAAATTCTCAGAAAAAAGTTTTTTGAAGCATTAGAGCACAAGGATATTGTTGCACTGTCAATAGCTACAAGACCTGATTGTCTTGATGATAATGTGCTTGAATTACTCGATGAACTCAACAAAATAAAGCCTGTTTTTATTGAGCTTGGACTGCAGACTATACATGAAAAAAGTGCTGAATATATAAGACGAGGCTATCCCCTTTCCGTTTATGATGCAGCAGTAAAAAAGCTGAAATCAATCGGTATTAATATTGTTGTTCACGTGATTTTAGGACTGCCGAATGAGAGCACTGAAGATATGCTTGAAACAGTCAGCTATGTTTGTAACAGCGGTATCAGCGGCATTAAGCTGCAGCTACTGCATATACTGAAAAATACAGATTTAGCTGAGCAGTATTACCGAGGAAATGTAAAAACTTTAGAGCTTGACGAATACATAAGCATTGTTAAATCCTGTGTCGAAATTATTCCAAAGGATATTGTAATTCACAGATTAACAGGCGACGGAGCGAAGAAGGATTTGATTGCTCCGCTTTGGTCCGCAGATAAAAAGAATGTACTTAATAAAATCAACAAAGCCTTGCAGGAATAACCTGCAAGGCTTTGTTGATAAAGTGGATTGCCGTTAAAAATATTACTCATAAAAGCCGATTTCTTTTATTATCGGATTGCTGCGGCTTTGGCGTACAACGATAGCAGCACCGATACAGCTTTTATTTTTAATTCTTATTATTTTCTTC
>JAIDEF010000231.1 GCA_029054965.1 Eubacterium sp. | reverse complement strand
CCTTATAATTTTTCTGAAGGAGATCTCGCCTGCTCTCCCCTTCCTCCTGCGGAGCACCGGCACAAATCACAACCAAATCTGCATCACCGCAGTCGCAGTATTCACCATCATAAATCTTCATTGAGCTTGGAGCAAACGGCAAGCCGTGTGATAAATCCATAGCCTCACCGTGAGCACGTTCCTTGTTAATATCAATCAGAACGAGCTCGTCACAAATATTCTGATTAAGCAAGGCATAAGCGTAGCTCATTCCCACCATACCTACACCGACAATTACAACCTTTTTATTATCATTAAACATAAAATCACCCGAAAATATTATGCCATATTTTCGGGAATAAATTCAAAAAAACATCCCAAACACATATCACTATGCATTTGGGATATTAATGTATTAATCTTTAAAGCTTGCTGAAACAAAAGTAGGACTTCCAGTCTGCGCATTCACATCAACAGTAACGATATAAGCAAAGGAATCAAGGTTAACTCTATACACAAGCCACGGATAGTCCTCATAAACAACACCGTTGCGCCAGCCTGTAGGATAAGCCGTATCCACCCGGAATTCAACGCTACTTACGGTAATATCGGTCGGTGTTGGTGCCATATCAAAATATTTGTCATTTTTACATTCTTTAAGAGCAATCTCTCTTGCCTTTTCCTCAGTAATTTTAATATCGGCAGCAAAGGTTTCAGCATCCGCTGAATAATTATATTTAGTATTCGTCTTCTTGCCGGTTGCGGTGTCAAAGTTAAAATACTCGCCAAATTCACCCTGACGAATAATCAGATTATCTTTTTCACCCTTAACGACACAATAGTATCCTGTGGCAACAAGGCTAAGCTCTGTGTCAGTAATAACTCCGTTGCTCTCGGTTAATTCAAGTCTGTAGAGTGCCTCACTTTCAGAATAAAAATCCGCTGTAAAATAGAGTGAATTATCTATAATACAATCAAGAATAACAGAATTATTTTCAAAAAGCTTACTCGTTTCACCATCTTTATTATAGGCTATTATATCAATATCATCATCTGCTTGTGATATAATTTCAATGCCGCCTTTTGTTACAAGATTAGGATTTTCCAAGCTTTTAAATGAGAAATAATCACCGCTTGTATGAAATGGTTTGAATTCAGCAAGATATTCAGGTTTTAAATTACTTTCTTCTCCATTCAGTGTATTAGGGACAGATTCTTTTTGCTCAGATTCTGTAACATCTTCTGTTGGTACAAACTGTTCGTTGTCGGGAACTTTGCTGCAGCCGCAGACAGAAATAATCATAAGCACACACAAAAGAATACATATTATTTTTTTCATCATTATACCCTTTTATTTGAAAAAGAGCGGGAGCCGTTCAAGAAAAACTATATCGTCACGCTCTGCCGCATCGCCCTCAGCAAGCGGTGCACAGGATGCGACAATATTTCCGCCGAAAGCCTCAACAATTCCTATAACAGCCTTAAGGCTCTCACCGGTAGAAATGACATCATCAAGAATAAGAACACGCTTATCCTTAAGCAAATCACCATCCTCGTGACCGAGATATAGTGTCTGCTCTTTTTGAGTTGTAATACTTCTTACAGTATATTCAACGGGATTATCCATATAGACCTTAACAGCTTTTCGTGCAACTATGTACTTTTTTCCGCATTGTCTGCTCATTTCATAAGCAAGCGGAATTGACTTAGCCTCCGGTGTAACTATATAGTCGAATTCAGGCACTTTTTCAAGGAGTGCTTTGGCACAGGCTGTTGTAAGCTCAACATCACCAAACAAAATAAAAGCGGCAATGTCAAGCTTATCTGACACAGGAAAACGCTTAAGCTGACGCTCAACTCCTGCTATTTTTAAATTATAATATGCATCACTCATATTATTTTCTCCCCCATTTTAACAC
>JAIDEF010000230.1 GCA_029054965.1 Eubacterium sp. | reverse complement strand
ATATCTGCTTATTCTGTAGAAACCGCAGGCACTTTTGACTTAGACAGCGAGCTTGAAATGTGGTTCACAGGATTAGGAAAAGTTACATTCGAGTTCATAAGCAGTTCTAATGTATCTGAAATCTGCAGAATTATTTCTGCATATACATTACGATAATTAATAATTATTATAAAAAATCCGACTATCGGTTAAAACGGCGGTCTGCACAGGCACTATAATGGTCTGTGTGTCGCCTAAAAACGATTTTGAATTTGCATTATATCACTATCTCAAACAGCCGTTTTTGCGGCTGTTTACTTTTTTCAAAAAACAACAAACAGGAATTTCAAAAAATTTTGAAACCCCTGCTTTAATGATCCACCCGAGAGGACTCTCTTTATAAAATGAAAAAACCGCACCGGCTTTGCCTGTGCGACTTTTGGTCCACCCGAGAGGACTCGAACCTCCAATCTATAGAATCGGAATCTATTGCATTAGCCATTATGCTACGGGCAGATATGTAAATATTATAAGCTTGCTGCAGGTTGCAGTCAAGCTATTTTTATGATAATATATATTTATTGAGGTGATAAAATGCTGAATTTCAAAAATGATACATTTAAAATAATGCAGATTGCAGATACTCAGGAGGGACGCAGGGTAAGCCCTGATACACTTGATTTAATCAATGCTGCTTTGGACAGAGAAAATCCTGATTTAGTTGTATACTCAGGTGATCAGATATGGGGAAAAACAGCTTTCAGAGGCAACATAGATGCTGTTACAAAAACACTTGACACACTGACAAAGCCTGTCCGTGAAAGAAATATCCCTTTTACTATCTGTTTCGGCAATCATGACAGACAGGTAGGCTTAAGTAATGCTGAACAATTTAAAATCTACAAATCATTTGATTATTTCGTGGGTGAAAATATTGAAGGTATTGATGGTGTGGCAAATCACTGTATTGAAATTCGGGACAATGATGAAATAAAGTTTTTGCTTTATCTTATAGACAGCCACTCAAGCCTTGAAATCGGTTATGATAATGTGCACGAAAATCAGATTGAATGGTACAGGCAAACCCGTGACAGCTATGAGAAAAAATACGGAAGATTAATTCCGTCAATTGTTATTCAGCATATACCGCTTTGTGAGGTATTTGAGCTTTTAACCGAGGTTAAGAAAAACACCAAGGGTGCAGTTCGAGGGTTCAGAACACATGCAAACAGATTTTATATAATTAACAAAGACAGATGCAACACTGAGGGATTTATGAAGGAATCACCTGCTGACCCGCAAGTTAACAGCGGTGAATTTGCTGCATTCAAGGAAAAGGGTGAGGTGCTTGGCGTATACTTTGGTCACGACCACAACAACTCATTTAACGGCAAGGTTGACGGTATTGACCTCGGCTACACACAGGGTGCAGGCTTTCACGTTTACGGTCCCGGTAAGGACAGGGGTGTCAGAATAATTGAACTTGACAAAAACGGCACACACAGCACATATGATTTAAGATTTAAAAACCTTGTAGGCAATAAGGTTAAAGAGCCTTTCAGATACGCAATGTTCCAGATAATGCCCACAAATATGTTTGACGCGGTTCACAGAGCAATCAAATTCTTTATCGCTCTCGGAGCAATAGCAATTGCAGTTATTTTATTGGTTTTCTTTTTCGGGTAACTGCAATACTTATTTACTAAAAAAGCAGTAAGCAAATTGAAATGCTTACTGCTTTAATTAATACATCATTTAGCTATTTTCTTGATTGCTTCAAAGGTTTCAACGCTGATAATATGCTCTATACGGCAGGCATCCTCAACGGCAATGTCATCAGGTACACCAAGGTCTATAAGCCATTTAGACAGTGTTGTATGACGTTCATACATTTTTTCCGCAATCTCCTGCCCTTTATCAAGAAGAGTTATATAGCCGTTTGAGTCTACATCAATAAAGCCGTTTTCCCTCAAATTTTTCATTGCAACGCTGACACTGGGCTTTGAAAAATCCAGCTCATTGGCAATATCTATTGAACGGACAGAGCCTTTTTTATTTTTAATCATTAATATAGTTTCAAGATAATTTTCAGCACTTTCGTGAATCTTCATACCAATACACCTCATTTTATATTTTTTCAGTATAACATATATATAAGTAATATTCAAGGAATCGGAATAATATATATAAATGTAATAAAATTTGAAATCTGGTATTGACAAATCAGTTAGTTAGTGCTAACATATACGTGGTTAGAAAAAGCTAACTGCATATTTGGCTTTTATAA
>JAIDEF010000023.1 GCA_029054965.1 Eubacterium sp. | reverse complement strand
ATTTCGTATTCCGAGTCTTATCAAATCAGGCAACACACTGATAGCTGCAATTGACAAGCAGTCCTGCGGTGCAGACTGGGGTTACATAGAGCTTGCTATAAGAAGAAGTGAGGACGGCGGTGAAACCTGGAGCGATATTGAAACAATTGCAAGCCCTCCTGCAAGAGAAACCAGAATTACAGACGACTGCTATGCATCAGCCTTCTTTATTGACCCTTGTATGGCGATTGCACCGAATGGTGACGTAATTATGATTGCGGATTTCTATCCCGAATGCAAGGGACTTCATAACCGAAAGCTCCTGGACAAAAAGAAAGTCCCCTACTCAATGTATCAAAACAAGATGTATCCCGTTATCTATGATCGTGACGGCAAATTCTATCTGATTTATAAAGACGGTGTTGTTCTTGATAACAAATATAATGAAACCGATTACAGAGTAACAGACTGGAAGGGCTCACTCTACAAGGGTGACGAATATGTGGGTAATATTTTCCTGAATGGAAAGACAGGTAAAAACGAAGTTGATGCAGTAACCACCTTTGGTGCTCCGCTTAAAGCACCAAAGAGGAATTATGTTTATATGCTCAGAAGCAGTGACAACGGCAAAACATGGTCTGACCCTGTTGATATTACAGGAGATTTTCTCATTAAAGAGGACGGTACATTTATAGGTGTTGCACCGGGTGTTGGTTTAACAACACAGGACGGAAAAATCATTATGCCGCTTTATGTTGACAGGAAGGAAACCGCAGCAATATTCAGCATTGACAATGGTGAAACCTGGCATAGAATGACCAACCAGCCTTATTCAAAAAACATTGACGAGTGGCAGCTTATTCAGGCACCTGACCAGACCATTCTCGGTTTCGGCAGACAGAAGAAATATGGAAAAACACCGGTGTCTATTTCAACAAATAACGGCACGCACTGGGAAAAGTTCGGGAAAACTGAAATTTTCGCACCAAAATGCCAGAAGAGTGTTATAAGTATCGGCAACTATGTATTCTGCTCACACGCAAGTGAAAAGAAAAGAGCTAACGGCGTTATCAGCGTAGGCAAATTCAAAAAAGCAAAGGGCAGAACTGTCGGAATTGAATGGAAAAATGAAGTAGAAATAAACAAAGGCTTTTTCGCGTATTCATGCCTGTGTCAGATTGATGAGGATCATATCGGTGTGCTTTACGAGAGTGAACCGAGCTCGTACATCTGCTTCAGAAAATACAAAATAGAAGACCTAATCAGTTAATTAAAAATCCGAAGGTGCTATCACACACCTTCGGATTTTTCTGTATATTAATCTATTGAAATCAGCTCATAGTCCTTTGTACCTACACCAAGCTCTGCAGCAGTATCAATTGTATGCGTTCCGTTTCTGCTTTCAACCCTTTCAACAAAATGATCCCTGCCCTTGTCCTTTGAATGATAAACAAGGTCAATGCAAGCCTTATCAATTGCCACAGGGTCAGTACCGGCAAGAATACCTATATCAGCCATACAGGGG
>JAIDEF010000229.1 GCA_029054965.1 Eubacterium sp. | reverse complement strand
TAATTTGACTGTTAAAGTATATATAGAACGATTTTTAATACTTTTTGTAGATTTTTAACATTTACAATCAAAAATGTCTATTAAAACAGCAGGAGGGTAAAAATATGAAAAAACATATTCCAAACATCATTTCTTCACTGCGTATAGCCGCAGCCGCAAGCCTGTTTTTCTTTACAACTATTTCAGCCTCATTTCTGTCAATATATATGTTCTGCGGATTTACAGATTTTGTTGACGGAACTCTTGCCAGAAAGCTCAATGCCGCCAGCCTGCTTGGTGCCAAATTAGACACTGCAGGAGATGTAATAACCTACTGCTCACTTGCAAAAATATTAATTTTTCATAATATCGTTCCTCTTTGGATATTAGCCTGGATGAGTATCGCTATTTTGGGATTTTTAATATCAGCCGCCATTGCAAAAAAACGCTTTGGGAAATTTTATTTTGTTCACTCTCTTTTCGGCAAAATTTTAGGTGTAAGCCTTTTTACTCTGCCATTTTTAATAAATTGGTTTGGTGAAAAAATCGGTCTTTCAATAGTCTGCCTGATTGCAAGCATTGCCTCTGTTGAATCAATTATAATACAAAGCAAAAGCAAAACGGCACATCTTGACGTCTTGTCGTTAAAGAATTTATAAAATAAAAAGCAGTATGGGTTAACCATACTGCTTTTTATTCTGATCTGTTCAGACAACATAACATAGATAAAATGTTATCCGCAAAAAAATATTTTCACTATCTCAATGTTACAACAGACTTAACACCACTGTTCCAGCTTGAGTAAAACGTTCCGCTGCCAATTTTCTTATAGGTACGAACACGGACATAATATCGTGTATTGCCTGCTCTGCCCTTGATTGTTTTGCTTGTGGTATTAGGATTAGCTATTGTAATTGTTGCAGCATTTGAGAAATCCCTCTTTGTTGCATACTGAATCTGATAGCCTGTAGTCTGGCTTGCCTGCTTGTTCCATTTGAGAGTAAAACCCTTTGAAACTGCCTTGAATCCGCCCTTATTACTTGGTACAAACTCTGTTGGCTTTGGGTTGATGTAATATGGCAATGTCGTTGTTCCGCCATAATTACCTTTCATTTTTACTGTTACTGTGTAACGACCAACATTTTTAGAACTCCAATTTGAGTATTCAACAGTAAAATCCTTTTTGTATTCAAGCTTTTTACCTTTTCTGTTATAAACAGTAACTGATGGTCTTTGCACCTTTCCATTCGTTGTAAAAGTATTTCTGTTAAGCTTAACCGTTACATTTGTGTCCTTAACTTCTTTGGCGGATATTGTGTAATTAAGCTTTCCGATATATTCAGGATTACCACATACACAAATGTAATAATCTCCTTTTGCACTGTTTATTGTAGGAAATGTAAAATCTTCACTATCTGAATTTATCCATTTATAATCTATATTTTTATAATCATTATTTATTTTCTTATAGATATATACATGCCAACCACCATTAGTGTCAGCCTTGTTATGAGAAAACTTTATACTTAATTTACAATTATTTTTTACTGATATTTTATAGTAATCCTCATCGCCACCTCTGTTTTTTCCAACATTTTCACAATTTGAATTACCTGAAATTGTGGAATTCAATTTTAATATATTAGCACTATAAAATGTATCATTAAATTCTTTTTCAAAACTATCTGTTGCGGTAAATTTATTAGACAATGTGTAATCATAATTAC
>JAIDEF010000228.1:4411-7580 GCA_029054965.1 Eubacterium sp. | reverse complement strand
GTTCAACTCTCTCTTGCTTATGCAGGGGAGAATATCCCTTGTTTAACTAAAGGGGTGTCATAATGAAATTAAAAACTTTTTGTGTACCATATATTGTTGATGAACGAATGGTTTTTGCAAGTGAGTATTTGCAGGCACAGGGATATAAATGTGTTGACTGTTCTGATGATGCAGATTTTATTCTGCTGCCAATTCCTGCAAAAGACTATATGTTTGAAAACTTGGGTGATAAAACAATATTCTATGGTGCAGGCGAATTTCGCGGAATTGATTATAATAAGCTTGAGGCATTTGTGATGGAAAATGCTTATCTTACAAGCGAAGGAGCAATATCTCTTTTAAAGGAAAACAGTGATAAATCAATCTATAATTCCAAAGTGCTTATTACTGGCTATGGCAGAATTGCAAAAGCATTACATAGGGCGCTTGACGCAATGGGTGCTAAGGTTACAATCTGCTGCAGAAGTGACAGAGCAAGGACTGAAGCAGGCTTCAGAGGTGCGGATGTTATAGGTTTTGATGGGCTGAAAAAGAGTAACAGTTATGATTTTGTATTCAATACTGTGCCTCATATGATTTTTACTAAAAATGAGCTTGATAAAATTAATAAAGATACCTTGCTTTTTGATTTGGCATCTTTCCCCGGCGGAGTGGATACACTTTATGCTAAGTCAAAGGGCGTTAAACTGATTGACGGAAAAAAGCTGCCTTCACGCTATTCAAAGCAGTCAGCAGGTGAGCTGATAGGCAGAACCGTGGAAAAAATTATAAGGGAGGATTTTTCTTGAACATAGGTTATTGTCTGACCGGTTCCTTTTGTACCTTTTCAAAATCCATTGATGCATTGGAGGAGCTGGTAACAAGAGGTCATAATGTTACACCGATTATGAGTGAAAATGCATATTCAATTGATACCCGTTTCGGTGATGCAGTTGATATTCAGAATAAACTGATTCAGATAACCGGCAACAGTATAATCCATACTATTGAGCAGGCTGAGCCGATAGGTCCGCAGAAGATGTTTGATGTTCTTGCAATTGTGCCTTGTACAGGTAATACACTTGCCAAGCTTGCAACAGGAATAACCGATGGTGCAGTGACCATGGCAACCAAAAGTCATTTGCGCAACAACAGACCTGTTGTAATCGGTATATCAACCAATGATGCACTGGGTGCCGCTGCTAAAAATATCGGAACACTGCTAAACTATAAGAACTATTATTTTGTGCCATATGGTATGGATAATTACAAAGTTAAGCCGAAATCAATGGTGTGTGATTTTGCACAGGCAGCCGATACAATAGAGCTTGCATATAATGGTAAAGAAATTATGAAAAAAATATATTGACATTTAATAATATATAACTTATATTTAATCTATAGCTATAATTTATTGCAATAGCTAAATCGTGTTTAGAAAAAATGAGGATGTGGCAATTGAAAAAGATAATCGATCTTAAGGACATCACCGTAAGGTACGGTGACAATATTGTACTTGACAAATTAAATCTGTTTATTAACGAAAAAGAGTTTATAACGCTTTTAGGTCCCTCGGGCTGCGGCAAAACAACAACGCTGCGATGTATTGCAGGCTTTATAGAGCCGGACAGCGGTGAAATTGTTTTTGAGGGCAAGGTGATAAATGATGTTCCCCCGCATAAAAGAAAGGTGAACACCATTTTTCAGCGTTATGCTCTTTTTTCTCATTTGAATGTTTATGAAAATATTGCCTTTGGTCCTGAGCTGCAGAAAAAGTCCAAGGATGAGGTGCGTCAGATAGTAGCTGATATGCTGAGTCTTGTTAATCTGAAGGGCTTTGAAAAAAGAAGTATTGACTCACTTTCGGGAGGTCAGCAGCAGAGAGTTGCAATTGCACGTGCACTTGCTAATAATCCTCGTGTGCTGCTGCTTGATGAGCCGCTGGGTGCGCTTGATTTAAAGCTTCGCAAGGATATGCAGACAGAGCTTAAGGCTATTCAGAAAAGACTTGGAATAACCTTTATTTATGTAACCCATGACCAGGAGGAGGCACTTTCTATGTCTGATACAGTTGTGGTTATGGATAAGGGTAAAATTCAGCAGATCGGCTCACCTGAGGATATATATAACGAGCCTGTAAATGCTTTTGTGGCAGATTTTATAGGTGAATCTAATATTGTTGATGCAATTATGCTTAAGGATTATCTTGTTTCTTTCGGTGGTGTTACATTTAAGTGCCTTGATGCAGGCTTTGGTGAAAACACCTTTGTTGAAGCAGTTGTAAGACCTGAGGATATAAAAATTGTTAAACCCGGTGCTGATGCATCATTAACAGGAAGAATTACAAGCGTGACCTTCAAGGGTGTTCATTTTGAAATACTTGTTGATGTTGGCGGATTTATCTGGATGATTCAGACTACTGAAGAAAACCATAAAGTCGGTGAAACAATAGGAATGTATATAGAGCCTGATGCTATTCACATTATGAACAGAAGTGAATACAGCGGTGAATTCGGTGACTATTCTTCCTTCTCTGATGAAATGGACCATATTTCAGATGCTGAGTACAATTGGGAGGAAAATGATGAAGAATAAGTTTTCCTCCAAGCTTCTTGATAAGCCATATCTTATCTGGGCTGTGCTGTTTATTATTGCACCGCTGATTATGGTTGCCTATTATGCTCTTACAGACAGAACAGGAGCCTTTTCACTGTCAAGTGTTTCACAGATACCGTCGTATATCCCTACAATTCTGCTGTCAATTCTTTATGGCTTGGCGGCAACTGTAATCTGTCTTGTAATCGGTTATCCCTTTGCCTATATTTTCTCAAAGTTCGGCAAGCGTCATCAGCAGCTTGTTATGCTTTTAGTTATGCTTCCTATGTGGATGAACTTTTTAATCAGAACTTATAGCTGGATGACAATTCTCGGCGACAGTGGTATTATCAATACAATTCTTACATCAATAGGTCTTGAGCCTGCTAAACTGATTAATACAGGCGGTGCTGTCATTTTGGGTATGGTATATAATTTTCTGCCCTATATGATTTTGCCGATTTATTCAGTTATGTCAAAGCTGGACAATTCTCTTATAGAGGCAGCACAGGACCTTGGCTCAAGTAAGCTTCACATTTTGCGCAGAGTTATTTTTCCACTGTCATTGGCGGGTGTTCTAAGCGGAATTACAATT
>JAIDEF010000228.1:2831-4401 GCA_029054965.1 Eubacterium sp. | reverse complement strand
CCATGCGTTTCAACATTTTATATAACACAGAAGCTTGGCGGCGGTCAGATTGTGCTTATCGGTGATGTTATTGAAACCCAGTTCCAGAGCGCAAATAATTATAATTTAGGTGCAGCACTTTCTTTTGTGCTGATGATATTAATTCTTATCTGCCTTGCAGTAATGAATTACTTTGGTGCAGATGATGAAAATGAAGGAGGAGTTATTATATGAAAAAGAAAACCTCCTTTATATCTAAGCTTTATGTTGTTTTGATTTTCTTTTTTCTTTACGCACCAATCGGTGTTATGATGCTGTTTTCCTTTAATTCAACATCAAGCACTTATACCTTCGGCGGTTTTTCGCTTCATTGGTATAAGGAAATGTTTAACGATACAGCAGCAATGCAGTCGTTAAAAAATACTGTTGTTCTTGCAGTGTGTACTGCTGTTGTGGCTACTGTTCTCGGTGTTCTGGCGGCAATCGGATTTTTTAATTCAAAAAACAAGCTTTATAAATCGGCAATGATGAATGTTACAAATGTTCCGATGATGAATCCTGAAATTGTTACAGGTATTGCAATGATGCTGCTTTTTGTGTTTGCAGGCTCTCTTGTTAATAAAAGTGAAGTTCTCGGGTTCTGGACACTTCTGATTGCACACGTAACTTTTGCTCTCCCTTATGTAATTTTAAATGTTCTGCCAAAGCTCAGGCAGTTTGATATGCATGTTTACGAGGCAGCAGTAGATTTGGGCTGTAAGCCGGTTAAAGCATTTTTCAAAGTTGTTCTGCCTGAAATTATTACAGGAATTATAACGGGCTGTGTTATGAGCTTTACATTATCACTTGATGATTTTATTATCAGCTATTTTACAAACGGACCGAGTTTTCAGACTCTGCCGATATATATCTTCTCAATGACCAAAAAAAGAGTAAAGCCTGATATGTTTGCTCTTTCAACATTGATGTTTGTTGTTATTCTTGTGCTGCTTATTGTTATGAATGTAGCACAAAGCCGTGCTGAAAATAAGGGTAAGAGTGATGCTAAATGAAAAAATTGATTTCACTTTTCATTGCTTTTATTTTTGTTATAACTGCATTTCCCTTTACTGTGCTTGCAGAGGACGAATATTTCACTCAGGAACAGCTTGATTATTATAAAAATCTTGGCTTGCAGGGAACAACAGTAAATGTTTATAATTGGGGAGAGTATATCTCAGACGGTGAGGAAGGCTCAATGGACGTTGTGTCTGAGTTTGAGCGTCTTACAGGAGCGAAGGTTAACTACACTAATTTTGAATCAAACGAAAATATGTATTCAAAGCTTTCAGGCGGCGGTGTTTCATATGATGTTATCGCTCCGAGTGACTATATGATTGAACGTCTTATTGATGAGGATATGCTTTTGCAGCTTGATTACAATAATATACCTAATATTAAGCTTATTAATGAAAAATATCAGCATCTTTATTTTGACCCTGAGCAGTTGTATACGGTCTGCTTCAATGTCGGAACTACTGTTTTGATTTATAATAAAACAATGGTTGATAAGGAGCCTGAAAGCTGGGATGTTCTGTGGGATGAGCAGTAC
>JAIDEF010000228.1:0-2821 GCA_029054965.1 Eubacterium sp. | reverse complement strand
GTACAAGGGTAAAGTCCTTATGTTCAATAATCCGCGTGATGCATTTGCGATTGCCCAGGCAAGGCTGAGTCAGGATTTTAATACTATCAATGAGGATGATTGGATTAAGGCAGCAGAGCTTTTAGCTGAGCAAAGAGATAAGGTTAGCCCTGTATATGTTATGGATGAGGTTTTTAATCTTATGGAAAGCGGAGAGTATGCTTTTGCTACCTATTACGCAGGCGATTATCTGCTTATGCTTGAAAATAATAAGGATTTAGATTATTGCTATCCGCAGGAGGGTGTCAATGAGTTTTATGATGCTTTCTGTGTTCCGAAATGCTCACAGAATAAAAAGGGTGCAGAAGCTTTTATCAATTTTATGCATGAGCCGCAGGTAGCCTTTGAAAACTGTGAATATATTTATTACCATTCACCTAATATTACTGTTGAGCAGAATGAGGAAAGCTCACTTTACGGCGAAGCGGTAATTTATCCTGAAGAAGAGCTGACTACACAGTTTTTTAAAAATCTTCCTCAGAATATTATAGAGCTTGAGAATAATCTTTGGACTCAGGTCAAAAGCGGTAAGCTGTCTGTTGACAGCAAAGCACAGGATAGAAAAATATATATTGAATGTGCCGTGCTTGCAGGCGCTGCAGTGTTAGTTATAGCTGCAAAAATAATTTCAAATTCAAAAAAGAAAAAAGAACAGGATTTAAGTGATTTATATGATTAAATGTGCACTGTTTGATCTTGACGGAACTTTGGTTGACACTGCCAAGGATTTGGGTCGGGCAACAGCCTGGGTGCTGGAAAAGCTTGGCAGAGAGCCAAAATGGACTGATACAGATTACAGAGCTTTTGTAGGAAATGGTGCAAGACTGCTCCTTGACAGAGCATTTGAGCATTCCTTAAGCGATTCGGAACTTGATGAAGCACTTGAGCTTTTTAAGGTCAGATATAATCAGATTCTTCTTGATAATGCAGTTATATACGATGGTATAACAGAAGCTCTTGATTATATAAAATCAAAGAATATAAAGCTTGCGGTTGTAACAAACAAACCGCATCAGTCGGCTGTGCTTATGGTTGAAAGCCTTTTCGGAAAGGGTTATTTTGATTTTATTATCGGTGCGGTTGAGGATAAGCCTAAAAAGCCTGATCCTTATTCAGCTGATTTTGCACTTGAAAGGCTCGGCTGTAAAGGCAGCGAGGCGATATTTTTTGGTGACAGTGATGTGGATGTTTACACTGCTAAAAATATCGGTGCTGAGGCGGTTGCCTGTTCATGGGGCTTCAGAAGCTTTGAAAGCCTGTTTGCAGCAGGCCCGTCTGTTATAATTGACAATCCAAGCTATATTTCAAAACTTGTTTAGGAGCAACGCTTATGAAAACATCAGTTAAAGCAAAAAAAATAATTCTTTTAGCAGTGGCTGTTATTCTTTTGGCAGTTATTGTCTTCGGTAGCTATTTCGGTGCTAAAGAGCTCAGTAAAAGCAATTATTATAGTATTGAAAGAAAAGCATCAAGACTTATTAAAAATGAAGATTTGTTTGCAGACAGTCTCTATTCCGTGCTTAACGGTAATACTGATGGTCTTGAAATTCTGTCTGTTGAAAACGGAACTGTCAATTACAATACAAATGACGTTCTGAAAAAATGTAAAGTTAAATCAGTTGCGGGAAAAAACAGTGTTATTGATTACAGTCTTGATACCTCATTTTATGAGTCTGGCTATTTGTATTGCGAGAATGCAGATAATCTTTTTCCTGTTAATATTGATGACGAAGATTTAGCGGCAGAGGAGTATACTGAGCAGGAGGATGGCACTCTTGTTAAGGGAAGTTATAAGGAAATTAAGTCAGACAGTGAGCATTGGCTTGTTGTTAAGCAGATTAACGATAATTGGTATTATTATGAATATCATAATTAATTAATGCATATACATAGGGGAGGGGATTTTATGATTAAAAGATATAAGAATGAAATATTCTTCTTTTATATAGCCGCTATGGCTGCATTGATTGCGGCAGCATTCTGTGATTTGCAGCTTGATAAGCTGCTTAATAATACGGAAAATATTATTGCCATATGGTTTAAAAACACTGGCGAAATCCCCGGAAGATTAATATGTCCCTTCGCAGGAACCGTTTTGTTTTATACATATAAGAATAAAATTCAGCAGCTTGCAGGTGCAATAATTACGCTTGGCGGCTCGGCATATTTTGGTTACTATATCGGCAAATATTTTTTTATTGATGAACACAGAATGTTATTCAGCATTATCTATGGCTTAGGCTTTGGCATAACATGTCTGATAATCGGAAAATTTATTGCTGTTCCCGATAAGCATCGTGATATGTTAAGACAGATTGCAATTTTAAGCATAATAATTATGTTTGTGCAGATTACTGTTATTGAGGGTATGAAATATCTTTGGGGACGTGTTCGTTTCAGGGATTTGCTGGCAGCAGGTAGCTATGATTCATTTACGCCATGGTATAAAATCAATGGGATTAACGGCAATAAATCATTTCCAAGCGGTCATACCGCAGGTGCTGGTATGAGCTATCTTATGATGGCATTTCCGTATCTTTCAAAGAAGTGGGAAAGACAAAAGACACTTTGCTTTGTTATTCCTCTTGTTTATACATCTGTGGTAGCGTTTACAAGACTTGTAATGGGTGCCCATTATCTCAGTGATGTAGCAATGGGCGGTATTGTAAGCTTTACAATTGTAATAATCGCTTTTACGCTTTATGAAAAGAAATTTCTGAAAAATCAATAAAAGGCAGCCACTTGTGCAAGGACACAAGTGGCTGCCTTTTACAATGAATAT
>JAIDEF010000227.1 GCA_029054965.1 Eubacterium sp. | reverse complement strand
ATCTGTTATGGTGACTTTGCAATTCTTATGCGAAAGGTTAAAGGTCATATTGATACATATTCACAGGTGCTGTCAGACTTCGGTATTCCTGTTGTTTGTGATAATTCAACTAATTTGTTTGAAAACAATGAAATAAGAATTTTGCTGTCACTGATAAGAGTAATTGACAACCCTATGCTGGATATACCTTTGCTCGCAGTGATGCTGTCGCCGATTTACGGCTTTACTGAAGATGAAATGGCACAGCTTAGAATAAAAAATCGTTTCGGCTCACTATACAATTGTGTATTTTCTTCAGATAATTCAAAAGCAAAGGATTTCATCAGTAATCTTAAAGAGCTGAAAAAAATCAGTGTTTCAATGTCTGTGGCGGGCTTTATCCGTTATCTTATTGAAGATAAGGGTCTTATCGGATATTTTAATGCCATGGGCAATGGCGAGCTCAGGTATCAGAATGTTTTAAAGCTTATTGCCTTTGCTGAAAAATTCGACAGCGGTGTTAATGTAGGATTAACAGCTTTTATCAGATATATAGATAAAATTGCTGCCTCTGACAAAGGGATTGATTCAGCCGCACTGAGTGCTGCTGCCGGAAACTCTGTTACAATAATGTCTGTTCATCACTCAAAAGGACTCGAATTTCCCGTATGTATTTTTGCAGGAACAACAAAGCAATACAATAAGCAGGATCTGAATGATAAGCTGTTGTTGAACACAAGCCTTGGCGTCGGTTTAAAATGCCACAATGAAGATGAAATGTATCAGTATAATTCATTACAATATACTGTAATAAAAAGTAAAAATGCTGCAGAACTTATGAGTGAAAATCTCAGAGTACTTTATGTTGCAATGACAAGAGCAAAGGAGCAATTCATTTCATTTGTAACAGTAGATAATATTGAAAATAAAATAAAAAAACTGGCTTCAAATATCGGCAGTAATGCAATCAGCCCTTATGTATGCAAAAAAATAAACAGTGACGGAGATTTTCTCCTGATGTGTGCATTAATGCACAATGACTGCAAGGTGCTTAGGGAGCTTTCTTCTTTTGATATCAAAACAATTCGCAGTGATTTTCGTTTCAATGTTGAAATAACCGACGAAATCAAGACAGAAGAAAACGATTTCGCTTTATCATTTGTCGAACACGATAACGATATCGTCAGTCAAATTGAAAAAAAACTCTCATACAAGTATGACAGAGGTAACTTATCTGCACTTAGCTCCAAGCTGACAGCCTCCTCACTCGATGATATGGAAAAAGGATTTGAATATCTCACTTCTTCAAAACCATCATTCCTTAACAAGCACGGTTTAACACCTGCACAGCGCGGTACAGCAATGCACACCTTTATGCAGTTTTGCAGCTATGAAAATTCACTTGATGATTTGGAAAAGGAGATCACAAGAATCAATAATCTTGGTCACATTAATAATGAGCAGGCTGACAGTCTTGACAGAAATATGTTAACAAAATTCTTTAACAGTGACCTTGCCTCACTCATTTTTGATGCAGATAAAGTTTATAGGGAAATCAAGGTAACATCCTTCGTTCCCGTAAAAGAAATTTACGGAATTGATACTGAAGAAAGTATACTGATTCAAGGTATTGCTGACTGTGTAATAGAAAAAAACAATGAACTTATTCTGATT
>JAIDEF010000226.1 GCA_029054965.1 Eubacterium sp. | reverse complement strand
GTATTGCAAAGTTAATTGATTTTTGTTATTATTAGTTAGTGATAAAATCTTTTTGGAGGAAAGCTATGAAAAAGATTATTTCAATTTGTTTGTGTCTTGTTTTAGTCTGCTCTGTTTTTATTGGCTGTGCTAAGCAGGAAACCTATCAGAGCGATATTGTTCTGATTACAGATGGCGGTACTATTAAGGATGATGGCTATAACCAAAGTGCATGGGAGGGGATTTCTGCCTATGCTGATGATAATGGTATGAGCTGCCGATACTATCAGCCTGCACTTGCAGATGGAAAGCTTACTACGGAAAATGTTAATAAATATGTTGACCTTGCAGCAAAAAACGGAGCAAAATTTATTGTTCTTCCCGGTGATGAATTTGCTGTGATTACATATGAAATTGCAAGTACATATCCCGATGTTAATTTTATTCTTGTTGATGCTATACCTCATTCGGCTGATACAAATACAGACAGCTTTATGAAAAATGTTATGAGCATCAGCTTTGATTCTTCACAGGGCGGTTTTCTTGCCGGTTATCTTGCCGTTATCAACGGCAATACTGAGCTTGGTTATCTTGGTGAATATAAAAGCAGAAATTCTGCAAGCTATGGTGCAGGCTTTGTTCAGGGTGCTGCATATGCTGCAGATTCTTTGGGTATTCCTGTAACAGTTGATTGGGCTGATTACGATTCACCGCTTATTGATTATAATTATAATTTCTCTGTGAAGGCTTGTTATCAGAAAATTGAGGATATTGAGGAAAAAACATTTACTGTTAAAGTTGTTGACGGTATCGGCTCAGGTACATATACAGAGGGCAGCAATGTAACTATCACTGCCAATACTGCTCCTGAGGGAAAGACCTTTGACCATTGGGAGGTTAAGAGTGATACTGATGGTGTTAAAGATAAAAAAGTTAATATTTCCTCTAAAACAAAGGCATCAATGAACCTGCTTGTTGAAAAGTGTGACTGCACAATTACTGCAATTTATAAGGATATTGAAAATGATTATAAAACAGTAACCGTTATGGATGCAGAAAATAAAAATGCAATTGCAGAGTATTCTGTTGAGCTTGAAAACGGTATTTCGGTAAAGGCTCCTGCAGCACCTGAAAATCTTGTGTTTGATCATTGGGAAACAACTGCAGATTTAGGTGAAACAGATCTTACATCTAAAGAAATCTGGGTTGAGGTCAAGGACAGTGACATTGTTCTTGTTCCAACCTATAAGGCTCCTGAATCACCAAGCTTCAATGTTAAGGTTGAAACAGGTGAGGGCGGAAACGGCGAATCAACAGGCTCAGGCTCATATGTTGCCGGTGATGTTGTTGAGATTGCTGCAGCTATACCGCAGGAGGGCTATATGTTCTCACATTGGGAGAATGTTGATTCTTACGGTGACAGCACAGGAATTTCGATGGCTAATGAGTATTATTGGAATACTACATTTGAAATGGTTGACCGTTATGCGGCAGTTTGCGAAACTATGTATAATAAGGGTATTAATACTATTTTCGACGGCGGCTGTTCAATTGCTTCGGCATACACTGCAAAATGGAATTTTGATTTTGAGGAAAATGTAATCAGTGCGGGTGCAAAAAATAAGGATGCTTATTCAACCATCGTTAATAATTATGGTGAAGCTGTAAAGGATGCACTTGCTGATTATAAGGGCGGAACTGTTGTTGCTGCAAACTGTTCAACAGACGGACTTTATGCAACCTATATTTCACCTGAGGAAAATGATGATATTCAGGCTAAGTTTGATGAGGTTTATAAGGCTCTTGCTGATGGTAAAATTCAGCTTGTTCCTGTACAGAATGGTGCAGGCTATGATTTCTGTAAGCTCTTTAATGAGCAAAAGGCTTCAAAATGTCTTACTCTTAACGGATGGTTTATTGAGGCTCAGAGTGCACAGTGATATCCGTTTGAATATTAAATATAAATGGTTATAAATAAACACCATAAGGTATAAGACCTTATGGTGTTTCAGTTTGTAGAAAAACCCTAAATTCGGAACGGATTTAGGGTTAATTTTTTAAGATAAATGAAAAATATGCAGATAATTTCTGCAAAAGCAGTCGGATTGGTCATATTCCACCTGTGTATTGCAAACTTTTTCATATTCATGGCAGCAAATTTAAGCCTGACCCAATTTGTAACTTGAGTTAAGCCACGATATGGCGTATACCGCATTGCATGCTTTTCCTTTGCATCTGCGAATACCCTCTCTATTGTTTCTTTTCGTTTGTCATAAAGATTTTTGTATTCAGGCGTGTACCTGATGTCCTCTACTGTTTCAAGATAATCGGACCATATATGCTTTGTTACCGTTTTTTCTGACTTTGCATTCTCTGTGCATAAATGTTTTGACGGACAATCCTTGCATATATATCCTTTACTCTTAAACTCTTTGTAACCCTCACGGTTTGTTGTGGCATAATCTAAAAATTGATTTTCAGGACAGATAACACAGTCATAATATTTATCATATACATATTCATAAGGCTTGAAAAAGTCTTTTTTGCTCATTGGTCTTTTGTAGGGTAATACAGGTATTCTTCCGTCATCAAGTATCCTCTTGCTTATCCACGGTGTTTTGTAGCCTGCATCTGCTACTACTGTTTTAATTTCAGGATTTTTCTCTGATAGTCTGTCATACAATCCGTCAAAGGCTACACTGTCGTGTACATTTACCGGGTGTACCGTAACATCCATTACATATACGGTTTTATAACAGCCGGTGT